>CAZTYT010000001.1:0-43046 GCA_964618245.1 uncultured Legionella sp.
CTATTCGTAATGGCGATATGCACTTGGCGCTTGCAGGCGGAGTTGAAAGCATGTCTATGGTGCCTTTAGGGGGTAATAAATATACTGCTAATCCTTCCATATTTAGTAATGAGCATGTAGCTATTGCTTACGGTATGGGGATTACCGCAGAAAATGTAGCCAAGCAGTGGGAAATTAGCCGTGAGCAACAAGATGAATTTGCCACAGAAAGTCATAAAAAGGCGGTTGCAGCTCAAGCTCGTGGCGATTTTAAGGATGAAATTGTACCCATTGAGATTACTATAAGACAGCCTGATTTGAGTACGTATACCACCATCATTAAGAAAAAAATGATTAGCGATGATGAAGGCCCAAGAGCGGATACTTCCTATGATGTTATTTCCAAATTAAAGCCTGTTTTTGCTGTTCGTGGCACAGTGACTGCTGGTAATAGCTCACAAACAAGCGATGGTGCTGGTATTGCTTTATTAGCAAGTGAAGAAGCAGTAAAGAAATATAATTTGAAACCAATGGGAAGATTATTAAGTTACGCAGTAGAGGGCGTACCACCAGCGATTATGGGAATCGGTCCGATTAAAGCAATTCCTGTCGCCTTGAAACGCGCTGGTCTTACTTTGGATCAAATAGATTGGATTGAGTTAAATGAAGCTTTTGCTGCTCAAGCCTTGGCAGTAATTAAAGATCTGGGATTACCCCGTGAAAAGGTCAATCCATTAGGCGGAGCGATTGCTTTGGGGCATCCTTTAGGAGCAACCGGAGCAATTCGTACGGCTACATTATTGCATGGCTTGCAAAGAACCAAAGGTAGATATGGTATGGTAACTATGTGTATTGGTACAGGTATGGGCGCAGCTGCCATATTTGAAGCATTATAAGTTCAACAATGATTCATGAAGCAAATAAAACAACCATTTTAAGAATGGTTGTTTTATTTAACATTCATAGTATTTAAATTTCAGGTTTGTATGAAACTATATATCATTGGAAATGTTGCGCCTGTATCGAATATAGTGGAAATTAAGCTTCCTTTAGGTAAAAAGCAAAAACACCAGGAATCAGAGCAAAAAATTTATTCTAATGCATTTCTTATTAACGAATTATATCATCTCCAAAGTTCAAATATATATGTTCTAAACTCTTTAGAGGCAGCATTAGCGCTAATTGGAACATCTGCCTGTATTCTTTATGTGGTAGAATTTGAAAAAAATATAAAAGAAGACATCTTATTTAAAAATAATTTTGCTGAGTTGTTTGAGTCTAATTCATTCTTAAAAAAATATAGCAAAACCCTCCATCCAAGCACGGTGATAACTCTAGCTGAAAAAGCGACATTACTTAACGCAAGGATTGGCAATACAGTTTATAAAATGAATTTTGAGCTGGAGAAAGTCCAATTACCTGATTTAAATAGTTTTATCCAGGAATATAAAAAACAATGTGCAAGTGAATGGTGTGTCAAATTTTGGGGAAAAACTTATAAACAAATTAACTCGAATACCTTAGACAATATGAGCGATGTCTATCAACATGCATTTGCTGAACCGAATAGCAGAACAGCCACAGTCCTTGCAAAAATGATAATCGATAGGAGATTGCTTTCAAGTGACGTGGTAAATCTGGATGAAGGAAAGAGTTTGATGCTTATTTGACATATACCTAAACAATATGCAAAATTATCTCATTTTTTATTCAGGTTGTATTAATTATGAAAATTCCCTTAAAAGAAATGAAGAGTATTTTTGGGTTAATTACAAAAGTAAAGGAAAATCAGGAGTCTGCTGATCAACTTATTGAAGCTTTGTTATCAACTCCAAGTGAGTTTGAACGTTTGATAGTAAGTATTTATGACTTTAGTGAAATTGCACAAGAGCTGCCGGATTATACTGATCGGTTTATCAATCATATTTTTGTAACTTCTGGATTATTCCAACGTACGATTCAGGATAGAACTTCTTTATGTTTTTGTGGACAAAAGTTTCCTGGACACGCTAGCCACTTCATTGAATATATATTAGCCAGGCCTGAAGAATTTCAGCGTCTTATTTTATCGCGGTTTGATCTATTTGCGGTTATTGAGAGATTTCCAACGCATGCCCATCAAATTATAAAGTGCATGTTGACATGCTCTGGATGGTTTCAACGCAACATTACTGATACTAACCAATTCTTATTTCTTATTTCGAAAGTACCCGCATGCAGTAAAGAGCTTATTGATTACCTCCTAGCTAATTCAGAAGCATTTCAATGTATTATTCCTGATAGCATTCAACTATGTTTGGTATTAGATGATTTACCAGATTATGTTAATCAGATAGCAGAGCATTTAATAGACATGCCTAGTGAATTTAACCGATTTTTTGTAAATGATGATGATTTAATGGTTATACATGGTTTTTTTAAAGGATATGAACATATTTTTGATAAACCTACCATAGCAGAAGCAATAGCTGCCATTGAGCAACATAAAAATTCAAAAGTTTCAAAGCAAGAATTATTAACCTATGAAGGTCGTGTTGAACAATCTTTTTTTTCTACCTTACCTCCAGAATCACCAATAAATGTTTTTTCCATTAACCAAGAGAAAGTTTGCCCGATAGTATCAATAACGGAGGGCAACTCACCACCAGTTTAGAGCATAGATTAAGTTTTTTTGCTTACAGATAGAGTCCTGATTGTTTGCAACCAGGACTTCATATTAGGTTAATTCTTATCACGAAATATAATGCGGCCTTTAGACAAGTCATAAGGGGTTAACTCCACTTTGACCTTATCGCCAGTTAAAATTCGAATGTAGTTTTTACGCATACGACCAGAAATGTGGGCAGTGACTACGTGTCCATTTTCTAATTCAACACGAAACATAGTGTTGGGCAATGTGTCAATAACAGTGCCAGCCATTTCTATATGATCTTCTTTTGCCATAGGTCTCTCAGTGATGTACCAGGTTGATTAATAAAATTTTCAAAATGAAAACAAAGTTAACGGCAAGTATACTGCTAAAATGAAGAAAATGGCAATTAGACAGCGTTAAAATTTATATAGTTGTTGTTAATTATTGCAAACATTCCAAATTCCGCGTTTAGTTGGATATTGCAACGACTCATGTAATTGACGTAAAAACTCTTTGCGGCTGATAATCTTGGCTCCTAGCTGTTGCAGATGATTAGATGGTATTTGGCAATCAATAAAATCAAACCCCCAATCCTTCATGGTTTGACAAAGATAATAAAAGGCAATTTTTGAAGCATCCGTGGCTTTGTGAAACATTGATTCACCAAAAAAAGCATGGCCTAAACTTAATCCATACAATCCACCTACTAATTCATCATTACGCCAGACTTCAAAGGAATGGGCATAACCCAGGGTATGTAGTTGAGTATAAGTTTCAATCATTTCTGAATTAATCCAGGTATTATCGGTTCGATCAGCACAAGTGGCACAAGCCTGGATGACCTCAGTAAAAGCAGTGTCTATTGTAAACTGAAAAGGTTTTTTAAGAGATTTTTGCAAACTACGGGTAATTTTAAATTCACTAGGCATGATAATGAGCCTGGGATTAGGCGACCACCACAAGACTGGTGAACCAGAGGAGTACCAAGGAAAAATGCCTTGGGAATAGGCCTGTAATACACGTTGTGGGGTTAATTTTCCACCAATGAGTAATAACCCTTGCTTATCGCTAGTTTCTGGATCAGGGAATAGATCATCATCATTGATAGCTAGCATTTTTTGTTAAATCTCCATGGGTTTAAAATAATGTGCTTTAATAAAATATATTATTATAAATTAGTCTTGGGGAAATCAATTGGACTATCTTCACTTGGACTACCTATATAGTTTAGGCAATATTTTAATTCTTCTTAGTTTGAGTTGCAGAAGAGTTATTTTTATTCGCATTGTTTTTGCCTTATCTGATATTTCATTTTTATTATATGGAATATTTGCCCCTATAATGCCAATGGTGTATTGGGCCATTGCTTCTTTAATCATTAATTTTGTGCAAATTGCAATTTTAGTGCATGACATGCGCCCGCAAATTCTGGATGAGGAATTGCAAGAAATTAAAAATCTATTTTTTGAAAGCATGCAAACTAGCGATTTTCTGCGCCTTATTAAATTAAGTCATAAAGGAATTGCTCACGATAAATTACTTTTGGAAAAAGATAAACCGGTTAAAGCATTAATGTTGATTACCAATGGTCAGGTTTATATTGACATACATGGCTCTATCCTTAAGCTAGGACATTACCATTTTATTGGAGAGATGAGTTATTTTGGCGATGGTAATGCCAGTACTACTATTCACGCTCGTGAGCCTGTTGAATATCTCTATTGGGACTATAATGATTTACGAAGGCTACAACATAAAAAACCACCGTTATTTATGAAAATGATAGAAGCAATGGGGAAGGATATTATGTTGAAAATGTTAAAGCAAAACAAAAAAAGTAGTCTGAGTGGAATGCCGTAGGGTTAAAATTCAGGTAGCTACTTTTTTTAAATCCCCGTTGCCAAGCCCCGGGGATTAGTTATAGGTGGAAAGCAATTTATTTTAAATCCAAATCAAGGTATTGCTCTGCATCCAATGCAGCCATACAGCCAAAACCTGCTGAGGTAATTGCTTGGCGATAAACATGATCCGCTACATCTCCACAGGCAAATACGCCTGGAACAGAGGTGCTAGTTGCCATGCCATCCAGACCTGATTTAATAACGATATAACCATCACGCATTTGCAATTGGTCATTAAATATTGCTGTATTTGGTGTATGTCCTATGGCTATAAATACACCATCTACATCTAATATTTCCTTAGTTCCTGTTTGCACATTACGAACAGCGGCGCCAGTAACTTTTTTGCCATCACCCAAAACCTCATCCAAGGTGCTGTGCCACATCAGTTTAATATTTCCGCTGCGCGCTTTTTCAAATAATTTATCCTGCAGGATCTTTTCAGCACGTAAACTATCACGACGATGAATTAAAGTGACTGATGAAGCAAGATTGGACAAATAAAGTGCTTCTTCCACCGCAGTATTTCCTCCCCCAATGACACACACGGCCTTATTGCGGTAGAAAAAACCATCACAAGTAGCACAAGCAGATACCCCGCGGCCTTGATAAGCTGATTCAGACTCTAATCCCAAGTAGCGAGCAGAGGCACCAGTTGCAATGATTAATGCATCGCACGTATAAGTTTCACTATCCCCATAAAGAGTAAATGGTTTTTGTGATAAATCAGTTTTGACAATGTGATCAAAAATAATTTCAGTATCAAATCGCTCAGCGTGTTTTTGCATGCGCTCCATTAGAGCAGGGCCTTGTAAGCCTTCAATATCTCCTGGCCAGTTATCTACTTCTGTAGTTGTGGTCAGTTGTCCTCCGGGTTGCATTCCGGTAATGAGAACAGGATTAAGATTTGCTCTTGCAGCGTAGACTGCAGCAGTGTAACCTGCAGGTCCAGAACCTAATATGATTAAGCGGTGGTGATTGCTTGCTCCCATCGTCTCTGCCTTCCTTAATATTTTGTGTTAAGATGGCGGATATTATGACATAAACCACTACATGAAAATACCTATGGCAAAACAACAATCGGGAAGAAAGGCTGGACTCCCTAAAAAAACCATGCCGAGTTCTATTATAAAAAGAGTGAGTGAGGGCAGTTTTATTTTAACGCTGACCGGGGCACTTTTTGTTCTTTTATCACTAATGACTTATCAATTAAGTGATCCTGGCTGGTTTCATGTATCGAATTCCGGTGTCATTGCTAATTCAGGCGGGCAAGTAGGAGCTTATATTGCTGATGCACTTTATTTTGCTTTTGGTTACTTTGCTTATTTGTTACCAATCACTATTGTTTATGTTGCCTGGGCTATTTTACAAGATTTGCGCACTTTAAAGGTTTTAGATAAAAATGCACTTTTAGTGCGTAGCGGTGGCCTGATTTTAATGATTGTTGGTGGGTGCGGTTTATTAAATTTGGAAATGCAAAGTGCGTTGGATGTTATGCATGGCGCTGGAGGCTTAATTGGCCAAGTACTAAGCCAAACCTTATATCATATGCTCAATTTACATGGTGCAACACTGATTTTATTAGCAATGTTTTTGGTAGGAACAACTTGGTTAACTGGTCTATCCTGGCTCCGTTCTTTGGAACTTATTGGATTTTATACTCTATTAGTTATCAGTAATTGTTTTATTTTCTTGAAGAAATTAGCAAGTCTAGGAAATGGTTTAATTACGTCTTATCAATCTCATCGACAAGAAATGAAAGCACAAGTTAAACAGGAGGCGGCTACTCCTAGACTATTCAAAACTAATGCAGAAAAACCAAAAGAAAAATCAATGCCGGTGTTAATTAACAATGAACCAAAAGCAGACGTAATGAGGCCTGCCCCGGTTGTTGTTCAAGCCCCTGTGCGTGAAATGAAAGAAATTCGGGCGCCTAAATTACATAATCCAGGTACTTTACCAGATTTGGATTTATTAGATAAAGGAGAGCCAGGAAAACCAATGGGAGGATATACACATCAAGAGTTAGAAAATGTTTCGCGCGATTTAGAGCAGCATCTTTTAGATTTTGGTATTCAAGCGGATGTAGTAGCTGTGCATCCAGGCCCTGTGGTAACTCGTTTTGAATTACAGTTAGCTGCTGGTATAAAAGTGAGTAAACTCACCGCTTTGGCAAAAGATTTGGCGCGCTCCTTATCGGTTATCTCAGTTCGTGTTGTGGAGGTTATCCCAGGAAAAACAGTGGTCGGTCTGGAATTACCTAATCATTCGCGAGAAACAGTGCGTTTATCTGATGTACTAACAGCAGATGTTTATCAACAAGCTCACTCGCCAGTTACTTTAGCATTAGGAGTGGATATTGCAGGGCATCCAGTGGTCGTTGATTTGGCCAAAATGCCTCATTTATTAGTTGCAGGAACGACCGGATCAGGTAAATCTGTTGGGATTAATGCCATGATTTTAAGTATTCTGTTCAAGGCAACCCCTGAACAAGTGCGCTTGATCATGGTTGATCCCAAAATGTTAGAGCTCTCGGTGTATGATGGTATTCCTCATTTACTGACTCCTGTAGTTACTGATATGAAAGAGGCTTCCAGTGCTTTACGATGGTGCGTGGAGGAGATGGAACGACGCTATAAATTGATGGCTTCTTTAGGGGTGAGAAATTTAGCTGGTTTCAATGCGAAAGTGACAGAAGCTATTGCTGACGGACAACCTTTAACTAATCCTTTATGGAAACCAGTCGATTCAATGGATGAAACAGCTCCTGAATTAGAGGCTTTACCTTATATTGTAGTGGTTATTGATGAGCTGGCAGATATGATGATGGTGGTAGGCAAAAAGGTTGAACAACTTATTGCCCGCATTGCCCAGAAAGCTCGTGCAGCTGGTATCCATATGATTTTGGCAACCCAACGGCCCTCGGTAGATGTACTCACTGGACTAATTAAATCAAATATTCCTACAAGGATGTCCTTCCAGGTTTCATCAAAGATTGATTCTCGTACTATACTGGATCAACAAGGTGCTGAACAATTATTAGGTCACGGGGATATGTTGTATTTAGCTCCAGGAAGCGGAGCACCTTTGCGGGTACATGGTGCTTTTGTTGATGATCAAGAAGTGCATCGTGTGGCTGATGATTGGCGTGCCCGTGGTGAACCAGAATACATTGAAGATATCTTAAAAATGCCAGGCGAGGGTGAAGGGGGTGGTGACCCTGATGGACAGGCAGAAGATGATGACCCTCTTTATGACCAAGCGGTAGAGTTTGTAATTCAAACGCGGAAGGCAAGTATTTCTGCGGTGCAAAGACGACTAAAAATTGGTTATAACCGTGCAGCCAGAATGATTGAGGAGATGGAACGTACTGGGATAGTCGGTCCATTAGATGGCGGTTATAGGGATGTACTTGTGAACTCAGTAACTGAGGATTAAATATGAAAAAAATACTATTGGCTATTTTTGTTAGTTTTTCTACTTTGGCATGGAGCCAAACACCTGAGGAAACGTTACAAACCAAACTGAATTCTATTCGTTCAATGACAGCTAGTTTCAAACAAGTTGTGAAAGCAAAAGAACGTGTGGTTTCTCGCTCTTCTGGGACGATGGCTTTAGAGCGACCAGGCCGTTTTCGTTGGCAAACACAAGAACCAATGAAGCAATTAATGATCGCAGATGGTCAACGGATTTGGGTTTATGATACTGATCTGGAACAGGTCTCCGTTAAAAAGCAACAAAAAGGTCTCGGCGGAACAGCTGCTTTATTTTTGAGTGGTTATGATGATACGGTAACCCGGGATTTTTTGGTGAGCCAAAGCGGTTCAGGGGAAAATACAGTCTTTGACTTGAAATCAAAATCAGCTAAGGCAAATTTCCAACGTATAAAATTAATATTTCATCAAAATGCTTTGACAGGTTTAGTCTTATATGATCAATTAGGGCAGGTAACGACAGTCCAGCTATCTCAAACCAAACTAAATCCACGATTGGCAACTAATTTATTTAAATTTAAACCACCAAAAGGGGTGGATGTGGTTCAACAATGAGTAAAAAAACTTTTCCTCCTTTAGCTGAGCTGTTAAGACCTGACAACATTGATGAAGTAATTGGCCAAAGCCATTTATTGGGGGAAGGTAAACCTTTACGCCTCAGTTTTCTGGGGCATAAACTCCATTCAATGATTCTTTGGGGGCCTCCAGGAGTTGGTAAAACAACGATTGCCCGCATTGCTGCAAAAGCATTCGAGTGTGAGTGGATAGCGCTTTCAGCCGTGTTTTCTGGTGTTAAAGATATTCGTGCAGCGATAGAACAAGCACAAGAGAATTTGGCACATGGTAAACATACAATATTGTTTATTGACGAGATTCATCGTTTTAATAAATCGCAACAAGATGCCTTATTACCTTATACCGAATCAGGGTTAATTACTTTTATTGGCGCTACAACGGAAAACCCTTCTTTTGAAGTTAATTCGGCTTTGCTTTCTCGTGCACAGGTTTATGTATTGAAACCGTTGTCGAATAAAGAACTAAAAAAGCTCTTTTTAAAAGCACAGCAAACTGCTTTAAATGAGATTACTTTTGACGAAACAGCGGTAACAATCATTATTGATTTTGCAGATGGCGATGCGAGAAGACTGTTAAATTGCATGGAGCAACTACAAACAGCCTGTCGAGCAATGAATGTCAAAGAAGTAGATAAAGAATTTGTGATTAATTCATTAGCTGAAAATGTAAGACGCTTTGATAAGGGCGGAGAGAATTTTTATGATCAAATCTCTGCGTTACATAAATCAGTCCGTGGTTCTCATCCTGATGCGGCACTTTACTGGTTATGTCGTATGCTCGATGGCGGTGTTGATCCTCTTTATTTAGTGCGTCGCATTATTCGTATGGCTTGGGAAGACATCGGTCTGGCTGATCCACGTGCGATTCAAATTGCTAATGATGCAGCCTCCACTTATGAGCGCTTAGGTTCTCCTGAAGGCGAATTGGCCCTAGGTCAAGCCATTATTTATTTAGCTATTGCTGCTAAAAGTAATGCAGGCTATGTTGCCTTTAATCAGGCGATGGATTTTGTAAAACAGGATAAATCTCGAGAAGTTCCCGTTCATTTACGAAATGCCCCCACACGTCTTATGAAACAACTTGGATATGGACATAAATATCGTTATGCCCATGATGAGCCTCATGCTTATGCAGCAGGAGAACATTATTTTCCTGAGGGCATAGAAGAGCCTAATTGGTACCAACCTGCCTCAAGAGGCATGGAGATAAAGATTGCGGAAAAGCTCGCTTTTTTACGGCAGTTGGATGAGGATGCTAAAGATTAAAAGTAATTCCGGTCATGCCTACTTTTATCGCAAGTAGACAGGGAAATCATATTGTTATTTGCTAGATTTTGCCGCGAACATAATTAAATAATATAAAAGGAGTTTTTATGATTGGGTTTTCTTCTTCATTGGAGGAATTTATCGCGACGAATCTTTCTCAAAATTGTATTAATATGGTTGGTCATATCCAAAAAAATCAACTTCTTCCAGTGATTTCCCGTTATATAGCAACGCAAGATATCCATTCCCCAGAAGCCTTACTCACATTGAGAGTAAAGTTATTTGATTATTACAGTTGTATGCGAAATTTCGATGTTTGTAATTTGATTTGGGCTGAAATCCATTGTCAATTAAAATCTACTGATTTCCAAAATGATAAAGTGAAAGCTCAATATCTCATTACTTTAGCTTATCAATACAGGAATTATAAACCTACTGAAGACTTTGATCTAAGCGAAGAAAAATTTCTTGCTAGTGAAGCACTGACACTAAGTTTAATAAATAAAACTAATACACCAGAAATAGAAAGACAAGAATGTACTAATTTGCTTTTCAATGCAAAATTGAGTCGATTTTGGTTGTACGCAAACTATTCTAAAAACATTGAGAAAGCAAACAGGACGCTAGCAGAACTCCAAGACATATTGAGTCAAACTAATGTGCCAGCCTATCGTTTGGCATATGGTTTTTTTGTTGGCTCTTATTATTTAAGAAATAAAAACTATAAAACTGCAATTGATACTTTAAAAAGAGCAGAGGAAGAAGAGCCCAGCGACGAAACACAATGGTTTTTTGACAGGTTGAGCCCGTTGATAAAAGAAAAAATTGTAGAAGCTGAAAAAGCACATTCTGAGAGTATAAATGATCAGAGATTTTTTTCCTTATCAAATGAAGTCATTTCTGGCCGTGTACCCTCATCAACGCTTGGACACAGTGGGTAAGATTTGCAACGAAAATTTATAGTCTAGTGACGTAGACGAAATGAATAGTATGGTAACAGATTTTCTGTAAGGCACTAGAAAAAAGCTTGTCATTGCGAGCTTAGCGAAGCAATCTAGTGCAATGCGTTATTCGAAGTTCGACCTGAATTGCTTCGCTACGCTCGCAGCGACAATGACGCGAGTGATTTTTTTCATAATACACATCAAATGAGATGAAAAATACTTAACCTGACAGCTATGGTCTTTTTACAGCGTTTTTTTATAAAGGATCTCTTTTAACAACGCACCACCTTCATAAAACTCTTCCAATTTGCTTGAATTAGTTGCTTCAAATCCCAGTGCTTCATAAAATTTGCGTGCCTGGCTATTTGCCTCCAATACCCAAAGAAATACTTTTTGATATCCCAATCTTTTTAATTCAGTTAAAGCAGTTAAGCATAGTTTAGAGCCTAAACCCATTCGCCAAAATTGTGGGTGCAAATAAATAGCACTAATCTCGCCATCTCCTTGTGTGGCATTTGTATCTCGAAAAGTGCAGATGCTGGCAAAGCCAACAGCTTTCTTTTCTACTTCAATGAGAATGACTTTGACACCTTGTTGAATCAAGTCAAGCCAGAATTGCGTCCTTTCATCTAAAGAAAAATTTTTCAATATAACGGCAGGAACAAATTCTTTATACATTTTTTGCCAAGAATAAATATGAATCCGTGCGATAGTCCGTGCATCGGAGAATGTAGCCATTCTAAACGTACTTGTTAAATTTTTTATCATAAGCAAATATTTTAAAAGGTAATAATTCTATTTACCATTAATTCTAAATAATTTCTATTACTATCTTGATTTGTATTGGCAGTGCTTTGTAATGAAGTTAATAACAATTGAAGCAAAGTGTTCATCCCATAAATCATTGTGCCCTTTATTAGGAAATTTAATTAATTTTTTGGGCTCATTAGCGAAATTAAAAAGTATTTCCCCTTGGGGATAAGGGACGATAATATCCAACTTGCCGTGCAATATTAATAAAGGAGAGTGAATTTTCGCTATCTTTGATAAGGAATCATATTTATCCAGCACAGGAATCGGTAAGCCCCAATAATGATAACGAGCCAAAGCGGTGAATGAAGCGTAGGGGGATTGCAGTATTACCGAACAAACAGAGAATTCTGTTGCCAATTGAGTGGCAATACCAGTCCCCAATGATTCACCGTAAAGAATGATAGATTTTTCTGGAATACCTTGTTGTTTAAGAAAACGCATAGCTGCCCGGCCGTCTTCGTATAAACCTTTTTCAGCAGGTCTTCCGCGATTACCACCATAGCCCCTGTATTCTAGTAACAGGATACCTAATCCCGCTGAAATAAAATGACGTGCCAAGTACATGCGATAACCAATATGGCCTGCATTCCCATGTAAATACAAAATAACCGGCTGATGGTTTTGGGGTGGCTTATACCATGAGTCAAGTACTAAACCTTTGGCTACCGGAATCTGAATAATTTGCATATCCAGAGCATTAAAATCACGTAGGCTGGGTTTGTCTGAGGCGGGAAAATAAATAAAATGACGTTGAAAGGAATAAACAGCAATAAAGAGCACTCCGATCAAGAGAACCAATATCAAAAAAGGTTTGAACATGTTCTATCCAATAACTTTAGTTTTAATAGTTATAACCCTAATTAGTAAAATAACGCTACAAGTATAAACGGTTCTGGTTTTTGAATCTGTATTTTTGCTTATATGTTCAATCGCGAGTCATTTGAATTTTCAAACTAATTTAATGATTTTAAAAGCATTTTGATTTTATAAAAAAATTTGTTACAGTCTTTGTTATCCGTATAATCATAACGTCCGGTATGAGTTACTCAAACTATCAAACATGCGCGGTAAGGCCTCAGGTACCATTATCAGAATGGGATATCTTGTCAAGCTTACCTACCGCTTTAGTGATTATTAATTCACAAGGTCGTATTGTCTGGTTAAATCCACCCGCTGAAGCAATGTTGGGTTATGGATTATTGGGCACTTTATGGTTAGATGTCCTTTTACGCGCTTTTGTACCTCGTGACGATGATGGACATGAAGTTTCTTTAGCTGATGGGCGACGAGTGCATGCTGCAATTGCTACTTTGGACAGCTTGCCAGGTATTTTAATTAGTTTGACTGATATTACTGCTACCAGAGATTATGAGAAAGCGAAGGAAAATGAAAAACGTCTGGTTTCCATTGGCACCATGACCGCTCAGTTGGCGCACCAGATTAGAACGCCGTTGGCATCTGCAATGTTGTATACAGATCACCTTAATAATCTGCCAAACCTTGAGGCAAGAACACAAAATTGGATCTATCGCTTGCAAGAATGTCATAGCAGCATCGAACAGCAGATTCAGGATTTATTATTATTCGCCAGAGGTACGACGATTGAGCCATCCCTTATGGACATGGATTATTGGTGCGCTCAGCTCATTCAACGAGCTCAACCCTATGTGTCATCCCATTCCGTATTATTTCAGGTGAGTAACCAGTTAATCACCTCAGAAGGAATGGTTCATGGGGAGTCATTAATAGGGGCGGTTTTAAATTTGATTATTAACGCGATACAATCGGGTGCCACGGAGGTTTACTTAACGCTTTCATCTATGGATAATTCGGGTATAAATATTTCTGTAGAAGATAATGGAAAAGGAATGTCTGAAGAGGTGAAAAGTCATGCTTTTTCTCCTTTTTATACCACAAAAGCCCAAGGCACTGGTTTGGGTTTGGCAGTTGTTTATGCCGTAATGAAGGCTCATGGTGGGCGTGTCAGTTTGGAGTCAATGGAAGGGGTTGGGACGCAGGTTAATTTATATTTGCCATGATGCACTAGCCCGATGAATATTATCTTGGAAAAGGGACTTATTATGAATCATGTTCTAATTGTTGAAGATGATCCAGTATTAAGAGAAGCGTTAGCAGAAACAATGACCATTGCTGGCCATACTTATATTACAGCAAAAGATGGCAAGGAAGCTTTAGTCCTGATTGAGTTACATAATCCTTCCGTTGTGCTTACTGACATAAGAATGGATATATTGGATGGTAGTCAATTACTAGACGAAATTCAGCGCAGGCGTCCTGGTTTACCAGTAATATTGATGACAGCTTATGGCTCTGTTCAGGATGCTGTTCTGGCCATGCGTCGAGGCGCTGTCGACTATTTACAAAAACCCTTTAGTGCGCAAGTTCTTATTGAAAAAATTAATCAATTTGTAAAAACTGATCTTAATGAAGATTCGGGGGATCCTATTGCCCATGATCCTAAAAGCCAAGCGTTGTTATCAATGGCATTAAAAGTAGCTCAATCTGATGTGGGGGTGATGATAAGTGGGGAAAGTGGTACCGGAAAAGAGGTATTAGCTCACTTTATTCATGATCACTCATCGCGAAGAAAGCAACCTTTCATTGCAATTAATTGTGCAGCTATCCCTGAGCAGATGCTGGAGGCCACTCTTTTTGGCTATGAGAAAGGTTCTTTTACCGGAGCTTATAAATCAACTCCCGGTAAATTTGAACAAGCTCAAAGTGGCACTTTATTGCTAGATGAGGTTAGTGAGATGCCGCTGGCATTGCAAGCAAAGTTATTACGAGTACTGCAAGAAAAAGAGGTGGAGCGGATTGGCTCTAATAAAACAGTTAGCCTAGATGTTCGTATTCTTGCAACAACAAATAGGCAGCTTAAGGAAGAAGTACAAGCAGGGCGGTTTAGGGAAGATTTATTTTATCGCTTAAATATTTTCCCCTTACAGTGGCATCCCTTGCGCGAAAGAAAAAATGATATTATTCCCTTAGCTAATTATTTAATCCGCAAACATTGTCAACACAAACAACCAATTGTCCCAGTGATTAGTCCCTCGGCACAAAAAATAATGTTAGCTTATTTATGGCCAGGTAATGCGCGTGAGTTGGATAATGTGATTCAGCGGGCACTGGTTTTACAGACACAAGGCATTATAGAAATAGAACATTTACAGTTATCCTCTACAACACCAATGATGTCAGATAACTCAAGCTCAAGTAGCAAAAACTTACAAGTACATGAATATGAGCTAATTGAAAAAACTTTGCTCGAAAATGGCGGAAATCGGCAAAAAGTAGCAACAATATTGGGAGTAAGTGAAAGAACTTTACGTTATAAGCTAGCAAAAATGCGTGAAGAAGGGTATGTTGTATAGTCTTATTGGGTTTTAATTGTAAGCGTCAGGGACGAAGTACGTAAGCAATTTGCAAAGTGGATTACAAAATTGTAGAAAGGAAGAATAAGGACATGAGTAACATTAATACAGTTAATTTATTTACCCAGATGCAATCAATGGCGGCAAAAGCTGAAGGTGCAACTAATACTGAGTATGATTCGTCTTCATTTGGCACTGTACTGAATAAAGCCTTAAAACATGTAAGTGATTTAAGTGAAAATGCTGATTCGTTAAAAACACGTTATGAATTAGGAGATTCGAAAGTTAGCATTGGGGAAGTAATGATTGCCACTCAAAAATCTAATATTGGACTTGAAGCTGCTTTGCGAGTAAGAAACAAAATTTTACAAGCATATCAAGATATTATGAGTATGCCAGTATAGACAAATTGTAGCTCCCACGTTATTTTACAGGGTAGTTTTTACAGGAGTTGAATATGGCATTGGCTGATAATGCTTCCATGGTAGCAGCAAAATTTGCAAGCTTATCTATACCTCGTCAAGTTGGTTTATTGATAGGCTTGGCAGCGAGCGTTGCAATAGGTGTTGGTGTTGTTTTATGGTCTCGTGATCCTAATTACGTACCCTTGTACACTCAAATGAATATGCGTGATGCAGCAGAAATCATCTCTGCACTTGAACGTAATGGAATAGAGTTTAAAATTGATAACAATAACAGTACTATTCTTATTCCATCAGCAAACCTGCAAAGTACTCGTTTTAAATTAGCTGCTGAAGGTTTGCCTCGTGACCCTGTTGGGTCTGAAGAACTGTTTAATAGCAGCAATGCATTTAACAGCAGCCAATTCATGGAAAATGCGCGTTATAAGCAAGCTTTGGAAGCTGAATTGGCAAGAACTATCAGCAAGTTCAATGATGTGAAAGCTGCTCGTGTCCATTTAGCTATTCCTCGAGAATCAGCTTTTGTCCGTGATACTCATCAACCTAGCGCTTCGGTTTTTATCGATGTTTATTCTGGCCTTGAACTGAAAAAGCATACTGTGGCTGCTATTGTAAACCTGGTAGCCTCAAGCATTCCTAATTTATCAGCTAGTCGAGTTACTGTTGTTGATCAAGATGGTCAATTACTCAATGAGGGAGGGGGGCAAACGCTGTTTTCAGAGACAGATCGCTTTATGGATTACCGCCAGAATTTGGAACGGCAGTATGCACAAAAAATTCAGGATATTTTAACACCATTATTAGGTTATGGCCGTGTGCGTGCAAAAGTATCAGCCGATATAGACTTTACTAGCTATGAACAAACTCAGGAATTATTTAATCCAGAGTTGCCTTCTTTACGTAGCGAGCAAAAAATGGAGGAGAAGCGTAATTCTTCCAGCGAAGCAGTTGGTGTGCCTGGTTCATTATCAAATACTCCACCTGCAAATCCAGCGCTTGCAGCTAAAAACCCAAATGCGCAATCTCAACAACAGCCTCAGCAAACAGAGTCTGATTCAGCGAAGAACACGGATCTTCGTACCCAAAGTACTAGAAACTTTGAGTTAGATAAGACGATTAGTCATACTAAGAATCAACCTGGTTCGATTAAGCGTTTGTCAGTTGCAGTATTAGTAGATAATCCAGCGGTGATGGATGAAAAAACTAAAAAAATGACCAAGAAAACATTAACACCCAAAGATATAGAGCAGATAAAGCTATTAGTAGCTGATGCTATAGGGTTAAATGCTGAACGGGGCGATAGTTTGAATGTGATTAACAGTGACTTTGTAAAACCTGATCCCATAGCGCCTATTCCAGAGGAACGCTTTTGGCAGAAGGATATCTTCTGGTCTATAGTTAAACAAGTAGCTGGCGCTTTATTTATCCTTGCCATGATCTTCGGGGTTTTACGACCCATGCTCAAAACTCTAGCAAGTAACAAAGGTGGAGTAGGCGTTAACCCATACCTTACTGATGAAGCGGAAGCTCAGGATGAATTAACGTATGATGGGGCAATCGCAATCAAAGATGCAAATGATTATGAGTCTCAATTAAACTTATTACGCCAAGTTGTTGATAAGGAACCCAAGCGTGTTGCGCAGGTTGTTAAAACTTGGGTTGATCGGGGATAAAGATGGATGGAATAGAGCGTGCAGCCATATTGCTGCTTAGTATGGGTGAAAAAAATGCAGCAGAAGTACTTAAACATTTAGAACCCCGCCAGGTGCAAAAAGTGGGGGTGGCTATGGCAACATTAAGTACTGTAAGCAAAGCCAAGATGCAAAATGTTTTAGTTGATTTTACTAATGCAATTGGTGATCAAACGAGCATTACCGTTGATGCAGAACATTATTTACGTACAGTCTTGATTGAAGCGTTAGGGTTAGAAAAGGCCACCCCTTTTATTGATCGAATATTAGTTTCTGATAAAGATAGCGGTCTTAATCGATTAAAATGGCTGGATGCGCGTTTAATTGCTGACGTCATTCGGAATGAGCATCCGCAAATCATTGCTACTATTCTTATTCATCTTGATAGTGAACAGGCTGCGGAAGTGGTGGGTTATTTTAGTGTAGACAAGCGTTCTGAAGTCCTGTTGCGTATGTGTAATATTGATACTGTAAAACCTGAAGCGATCAATGAGTTAGGGCAGGTAATTGAAAAGCAATTGAGCGGCCAAAAAGTAAGTAAATCTGCATCAGTTGGCGGTATTAAAAGCGTTGCTGATGTCATTAACTATTTTGATGGTGCCATGGAAGATGAGGTGCTGAACCGAATTAAAGAGTGGGATGAAGAGCTCAGTGACAAGATAAGGGATAAGATGTTTGTGTTTGAAAATCTTGTTGATATGGATGATCGAAGTGTTCAAACCTTGCTAAGAGACGTTTCTCAAGAGTTATTGAAGCTTGCTTTAAAAGGTACTACCGAGCAAACCAAAGATAAAATATATGCCAATATGTCTAAACGAGCCGCTGATTTATTGCGAGAGGATATTGAACTTCAAGGACCTGTAAAAGTGGTAGACGTAGAGCGTGCACAACGTGAAATTTTGTCTATTGCGAAGAGCTTGGCTGATGAAGGCAAGATTGCATTAGGTGCTAAAGGTGGCGATGAAATGATTTAAAAATACCATCGCACGCAATGCTTGAGTAAGTAATAAGGATTTTACATGTCAGCCAAATTTGAGCCCTATAAAAAACAAAATAATGAAAATGACTTTAGTGTATGGCAGTATCAAACTCCTAAAAAAGAGGTAGAAACTGTAGTTGTTGATGAACAAGAAGTTTTCCGTGCTGAATGTGAGCGATTACGTCAAGATGCGATTCAAAAAGGGTATGCGGAAGGTTTACAACAAGCGGAAGCTGAGTTAAGCGAAAAAAGGAAAGAATTTGCTCGTTGGTTTGATTTAATAAAAAATCCAGTAAAACTTTTAGATGAACATGTAACACAGGAAGTGCTACAGACAGTTCTATGGTTGGGTCAATATTGTGTCGAGGTCGAGTTATCAGTTAATCCAGACAAATTACGAGATTTAATTAACGCGATCAAAGCGGAATTACCTTCTTTAATCAATCATCGAGTGCTTGCTATGCATCCGTTAGATGTAGCTTGGATACAAGCAGAAATTGGTGAAAATGAAATTCCTGGTTTACAGGAGATTCTAATAGCTGATCCAACTTTAAATCGCGGGGATTTTTATCTTAAAGGCGATCATAGCGAATTAGATGGCCGTATCCATTCGCGCCTTGCTACGTTATTTGCAAAATATATAACCAAGGATAATCTGGTTATACCCAAGAAAGTACAGGACTAATCATGAATGTTTATGAGTCCCGTCTTGTTAAAATCATGACTGATGTGCGCAAAAAAGAGCATTCTGGTTTATTGCATTGTGGCCGAATTAATAGGGCGGTGGGGCTCACTTTGGAAGCAAAAGGATTAAATCAACCAGTTGGTGCCCGCTGCTTTATTAACGTAGATGAAGCCCATTCAATCGAAGCTGAAGTAGTTGGTTTTAGCCAAGATAGTGTTTATTTAATGCCGGTTGGCAATATTCATGGTTTGGCACCTGGTATGCTTGTTGCTCCCACAGGCCGAGTTGCCCAGGTAGAAACAGGATGGTCATTACTAGGCAGGATCATTAATGGATCAGGCCAATTGATTGATGAAGGACCACACATTGAACTTAGTGACACCTACCCACTGGAATCATCCCCGATTAATCCTCTAAAAAGAGCGGCTATAGATACTTATATGGATGTTGGCATACAAGCAATTAATGGATTGCTCACAGTAGGACGAGGCCAACGAATAGGCTTATTTGCCGGTAGTGGTGTAGGTAAGTCTGTATTATTAGGTATGATGACGCGTTTTACCAAGGCAGATGTAGTTGTTGTTGGTTTAATTGGTGAGCGGGGGCGTGAAGTCAAAGAATTTATTGAATGCAGCTTGGGGGAGGATGGATTAAAGCGTGCTGTTGTTGTAGCAGCCCCTGCTGATGAAAGTCCTCTTAGGAGGCTGCATGGGGCCAAGGTTGCGACTAGTATTGCTGAATACTTTCGTGATCAAGGTAAACATGTGCTTTTATTAATGGATTCATTAACTCGATTTGCGCAAGCACAACGTGAAATTGCTTTATCAATTGGTGAAGCTCCTGCGACTAAAGGATATCCACCTTCAGTATTTGCCAAATTACCTAAATTGGTTGAGCGTGCAGGTAATGGGGAGCCTGGCAGTGGTTCCATTACTGCTTTCTACACAGTTTTAACTGAAGGCGATGATTTACAAGATCCTATTGCTGATGCGGCTCGCGCTATTTTAGATGGACATATTGTATTAAGTCGTTCGCTTGCAGAAGAGGGACACTACCCCGCGATTGATTTAGAGGCTTCAATCAGTCGTGTTATGCAAAGTGTTGTTTCCGAACAACAAATGAATGATATGTTATTGCTTAAGAAATATTTATCGCTTTATGAAAAAAATAAAGACTTTATTTTATTAGGGGCCTACACAAAAGGTACGGATCCCAACCTGGATAAAGCAATTTTTGCCAGGGATAAAATAAGAAATTACATGGAGCAAGGAATGAACAAGCAATACAATTTTCAGGAAAGTGTGGCTCATTTGGCTGAGTTGGCTGCTTCGCTTAGGGGATAGTGAATGAATCAACGTTTAGAGCGTTTATTGCAGTTGCTGGATATAAAAAAAGAACAAACGAAAAACGCATACCAGGAATTGTTAAATGCACATGAACAATTTAAGAAAAATAAGCTAAAGCATGAACAGTTAGCCGGTTATCGCCAAGACTATGTAAAACAGTTAGAGTCAATCGGTGAACAAGGCACAGTTGTAGGACGAGTGCGAAATCGTATTGATTTTATTACACAGCTTGATTCTGCATTAATGCAATTAAATACTCATTTAGCATCTTTGGCAAAGATTCGAGCAAAGGCAGATGCTTCTTATAAACAAGCGAAAATTGCTGAAGAAAGCGTTAATTTGTTAATTACACGCATTGAAAAAGCTCAAAAATTTAAATTACAGCGTATAGAACAGAAAGAAAATGATGAGTATGCACAAAAGCAATGGTATAGTAATAAAATCGATGAGTAATTTAAGCGAATACGGTGAATAAGATATTTAAAAAAATTTGGATGGCAATTGCTATCCTGATTATTCTTATGGCTGTTGTCTCTAGCGTTTTTCGCTCCTTAACTCCGTGGGCAAAGCAATATAAAGGTGATATCGAGCGCCGTTTATCTGTTTTACTAGGTCAGCAAGTTACTATTCAAACGATGGAAACAGGTTGGTACTGGTTTCAACCTGTTCTCAAATTAAACCAGGTCAGTCTGGGGAGCGACTCCAAAAAAATATTTCATCTCAATCAACTGCAAGTAGGAATTAATTTATTTAAATCCTTATGGAGTTGGGAAATAAAACCTGGGGTTCTTTATATTGACGATATGCATTTAACTTTAAGGGAATATAATAAGCATTGGACTATTAATGGGATTAGCACCGATGCCTTTAGTAGTGAGGATGCTTCCCCTGAAAAGTCAAAGCAAATTTTGATCTGGCTATCACAGCAAGAGAGACTGATTATCAAACGAGTTTCTGCGCATTTTTATTTTAGTGATGGGGGATTAATTCCTGTCGATGGATTGAACATCTCTATATTAAATAACAGCGGTCATTATAAAATAAAAGGAAATGCTCGATTAGAGCAAACCAATACCACTGATTTTAAACTACTTGGCGATGGGTATTTTGATGTGGAGAATGTTGAAAATATTGAAGGTAAATTTTATTTTTCAGCGAAAAATGTAGTACCTGCACAGTGGCAAAGTTTATTTCCCAAGGCAACGGAGCATTTAGAGGGCGGAAAGGGAAATGTAGAGTTGTGGTTGGATGTTCATAAAGGAATTGTTTCTTCTGTACAGGCTCAAATAAAACTGGATCATTTAGCTTGGCGTTTGCTTAATAATCAGAATAGCCAATTAGTACAATCTTTTTTTGCTAACTTATCTTGGAAACCTGATGAACAAGGTTGGCAATTAACAGCTGATCATATTCAGTTACGTGTAGGGGGTGTAAGCTGGCCTGAAAATCAGGTATTAATAAAATATAATAAAGAGCAACAAAGTTATCAGTTTTTTGTTAAAACACTTATTCTTGAATCGCTTTTATCGGATGCTATTAACTGGCCAAAAAGCATGCGCAGTATATTAAAAATGAAACCTCAGGGGGTTTTACAGGATACGCAAGTTTTAATAAAAATAATCCAGTTTAAAATTCCACCCGCCCCGGTATTTTCTGATAATGCCTTAAAAGACAAAGTGCCGAAAAAAACAAGCAGTTGGTTTATTGAGCAAGGAGAAATTGCTTATATTTTGACTCGTTTTGAACAGCTGGGATGGGATGAAAATCAGAAGATGATGATTCCAGAAGTAAAAAACCTTTCTGGAGTGTTGAATTGGCAGCCAGAAGAAGGTCGAGTCGAACTTGACTCAGAAAATACTAAAATAGCTTTGAAGAATTATCCTGTTCAAAATATAACATTACTTAATGGTGCCTGGGATTGGAAAGAATTAAATGACGGGCTACGCATTAGCATGGACAGATTTGTATTAAGTAATCCTGACTTAACTTTAAGTGCTCAAGGAGTTATCGATCAAGTCACAGAAGAATCTATGGGTAATATTCGACTGGGTGCAGAGTTTTCGGGCAAAGAAATACAGCAGTGGATGGTTTTTCTGCCGCAGAAAAAATTAAAGCCTAAATTATATACATGGTTAACAAAAGACTTGAAACGTATTGCCAACATGAGTGGGAAAGTAACACTTAATGGTTCAGCTAAAGATTTTCCATTTGATAACCAAAATGGGGAATTTACTATTATTAGTCATGCTAGTGGAGGAGAGCTTTATATTAATTCCAAGTGGCCAAAGATAAAAGACATTCAAGGCACCTTGCGTCTTAAAAATCGTGATTTTAGTGTCGATATTTTGAATGCCGATTTTCAAGGGGTACCTGCTAAACAGCTAACATTAAGTATTAATGACATCGGAAAAAATAAAGAAAATCTTGTGCTTAATGGCACTATGGATGCCTCATTACAGAAAATGCTTAACTATGTATTAGGCTCACCTTTAAAGAAAAAATTGGCTCTTTTAAAACAACTATCTGCTAAAGGTACCGCTTTATTAAATCTTTATGTGGAAGTTCCTCTTTATCCGGAAAATGATACCGTATTGGCTAAAGGGGATCTTACTTTTAATAAAAATAGTATCCTGGTCAATCATAATTTTGTGAAATTCAATACGGAAAATGTTACTGGTAAATTATTTTTTACGGAAGAGGGAGTTAGTGATAGCACCTTGGAAGCTTCGGTCTTGGGACATCCACTAAACATTAAAGTTAAATCAGTTAAAACGCCTATCTCAGCTACTACTATTGCAGTGGATGGGCATTGGACTATTGATTCCATTAAAACCCAGTTTAATGCGCCAATACTTGATTTACTGAGTGGTTCTTTCCCATTCAATTTAATTTTAAAATTAGCAGACAAGCCTAATAATCCGGATACGTTAAGTTTTAAATCCAATTTAGAGGGTTTAAATATCAATTTGCCTGCACCTTTAGGAAAAACACATAAAGATAAGATGCCTTTGGAAATTAATTTGAATTTGAACCCGGACGAGACCATTCAAATGCTTGCTAATTACGATAATCGTTTAAGCAGTGATTTATTATTTAAAGCAGTTAATGGGGCCTTGGATTTTGATTCTGGTGAACTGCGTCTGGGAGATGATAAGGCCGCAAATCAAAAACAACCAGGTCTTATGGTTGTTGGTTCGTTGAAGGGGTTTGATCTAACGGAATGGGAAGAGGTATATAAACAATTTTCTACTGAGTCAGGGCAAAGCCTTTTAATAAATAAGTTGAGGGCTGTTAATATCACTTTGGATAAGTTCAGTTTTCTGAAGCAGGAATTTAATTCATTAGTTCTGAAAGCACGTTTATTACCTAATAAAAATTGGTTATTAAACTTAAGTCAAAAAAATATTGGCGCAAGTGTATTATACCGTCCTGCTTCTAATGAATTAAGTGGTCAAATTAGCCATTTACATTTAGATAAAATAGACACAACTCAAATAAATACTTCCACTGATTCAGAAGCAAAGCCACGTCCGGATCAAATTCCTAACCTGAATTTACAAATTAAAAATTTCTCTGTGGGGAAAATACAAGTCGGTGATATTAATTTAAAAAGCAGATCGACCGCAGAGAGCTGGTCTTTAAATTATTGTCAGGTAAGTTCTCCTGTTTATCAATTGAATATAGATGGCCAATGGGTGCAACACAAAGGCGTTGATAGAACAGCAATGCATATGAAACTTAATATTTCTAATTTGGCAAAGAGCCTGGAGCGTTGGGGAATTACTCCTGCTGTTGATGCCAAAAAAGGTTATTTGGAGTTTAAGGGAGGCTGGAATAATAATTTATATAATTTTTCCCTTGCTTCATTAAATGGTGCAATGTATTTGCAGCTTAAAAATGGAATAATTACTCATTTAAGTCAAGAAACAGAAGAAAAGCTTGATTTGGGTAAGTTGTTGAGTATTTTGAGCTTACAAACAATTCCAAGACGTTTGCAACTTGATTTTAGTGATTTATCTCAGCAAGGCTACAGTTTTGATATATTTGAAGGGAATTTTAATATTAATAGAGGCTCAATGACTACCCAAGACAGTTATATAGACGGCCCTGTGGCTTATGCAAGCATGAAGGGAGATCTTGATTTAGTCAAAAAAGTATATGACCTTAATTTAAAGATTTCACCGCATATTACTGCAAGCTTACCTATTGTTGCTACAATAGCTGGTGGCCCTGTTGCGGGGGTTGCTGCTTGGGTTGCTACAAAAATTATTAATCAGGGAATGCAAAAGATTTCTGCCTATACTTATAAAATATCTGGCCCCTGGAATCAACCCGTGGTTCAGCAACTAAGTATTGTAAAAAAGAAAAATGAAGCGATGTTAGAAGGTAAAGGAGCAATGGGTGCTCCAATTAATTTAGATTAATTTTTAAGGGCTATGAGTTATACATGCAGATTATCTTGACTCAACAATCTTGATTAGATATCAAATAAATTGTTCGACTATGGCTCAACCTATATTAAAGTAAAAAAATTAATGAAGGGCTAAATGATAAATCTTGTTTTTGATCGATATTGGGATATTTGTTTATTAAAAGAAAGCCCTGAGAACACTCCTTATTCTATTATTCGCACCTTTTTAAGTGGCATTATACTGGCACTTATTATGGTGACAGAGTGGAATTTTTCCTCCATTACTGCTTCCAATGATCTTGGGGCAAATTTACTTATTGCGGTCTGTCTGATTTTATCCTGTGTAGTATATACCTATATCATTTTATTTTTAAAAGGCTTTATTTCTCGTTTAATTCAGACTGTAACAGCATTATTTTATACGAATATGATTATTCATATATTAGTTGCTCCTTTATTACTTATTGCTCCCTATTTATCCCAAAGTCATTTGAAGAACCCTTTTTTATTACTTATCGGGGTTATTTATTTATTTTTAAGTATTGGTTTATCAGTGTGGCAATTTGTTATTACAGCTCATATTTACAAATATGCACTGAGTACTACAGCTATTCAATCTGTATTGGCGGCTTTTGGTTTAATTGCTGTTAATATATTAACTGTTTCATTATTACAATGAGAGAATTATGCACTTACATATTTTAGGGATAGGCGGAACATTTATGAGCGCTTTAGCGCTGCTTGCGCGTGATTTGGGTCATACAGTAACTGGAAGCGATGCTAATTGTTATCCCCCTGTGAGTGACTTGCTTGCAGCAAAAGGCATTTCTTGGGTAGAGGGTTATGACGATGCAAGTATTGCACTAAAAGCTGATATAGTGATTATTGGAAATGCGATTAAGCGAGGTATGCCAGTTCTTGAAGCAGTTATGGAGTCTGGGAAAAACTATACATCAGGTCCACAATGGCTGGCAGAAAATATTTTATCCAGGTATCAAGTCATAGCAGTGTCTGGAACTCATGGAAAAACAACTACTACTTCCATGATTGCCTGGATTTTAGACCAGGCAGGCTTTGAGCCTGGTTTTTTAATTGGTGGTGTTTCCTCTGATTTTAATACGAGCTCACGCCTAGGTAATGGTCAATGGTTTGTGATTGAAGCCGATGAATATGATAGTGCTTTTTTTGATAAACGTCCTAAATTTATGCATTACCGCCCCAGAATCGCCATCTTAAATAACCTCGAATTTGATCATGCAGATATTTATGCAGATTTGGGGGCTATCCAATTACAATTCCATTACTTACTTAGAACGATTCCAGCTAATGGCATTGCTATTAAACCCCGCGATGATAAAGCGCTTAATGAAGTCTTGGCCCGTGGCCAATATTCACGGATTGAAAGTCTTGCTTTATCTGGAGACGCAGCATGGGTTGCTCAATTGATCGAAGACAATGGATCAATTTTCAATGTCTTACATCACGGAAGGGAAGTGGCAACTGTTAGTTGGCCATTAATTGGTCGTTTTAATGTGGAGAATGGATTAGCTGCTATTGCAGCTTGTGTAAATGCTGGTGTAGCACCACAGGTAGCGGCCAGTGCTTTAGAGCGTTTTACTCCAGTAAAACGCCGTCTGGAGGTAAAGTCTACTCAACATGGAGTCACTGTTTATGATGACTTTGCACATCATCCGACTGCTATTGCCCGAACCATCGATGCATTAAAACGAAGTAAAAGACATCAACGCATTTTTGCTGTTTTAGAGTTTGCTTCATATACTATGCGTACTGGAGTTCATGCTGCTGAAATGGCTCATGCATTAGCGCCGGTGAGTGGAGCTTATGTTTTGAAACCCCATGATTTTGATCTTGGTGAGACTATCGGAAATTGGACATGTCCTTATAAAGTTTGTGCCAATACCGAGGAAATTGTTCGTGAGATTGCTAATCTGGTCCGTGAAGGAGATGCGGTATTAGTCATGAGCAATAGAGGATTTAACGGAATCCATCAGCAGTTAATTCAGGCAATTGATAAAAGATATACTAGCATTAGTTAAGCCACCGACTGTAGTTATAAAACGCGTGAAGTAACTCAGGGTGAGTAAAACATCACTTGGCTACTTTACGGCGTTTATAACAATCTACCCTTCATCTTCCCCCTAGTTATAATATTTACAGCCTATAATAAATAGTTGCAATATCACAAAGAGGTTGTTATAAAAAAAGATGTTTTTTCGAAAGAAACGGAAGACACGTTGCTGTTTGCGGGTCAATACTTGAGAGGGCTAAGTAATGACAAACTTTGACAAGCTTCAGCAAAAAGCGAAAGACATAATCAAGCAGTTTAAAAAAAAATATGATAAACAAGTTGGCTGTCTAACTTTTTTTTTCATCAATTATGCTTGTCAATGCTGAAGTACAAACAGATATAGAAATAATAGCAACTCTTGCTTATTGCTTGGATGCTCAATATGATAACGATCTAAAAAGTTTTTATCCTTCAATAAAGGATCTGGATGTATTTAAAGAACAGGTTCTTATCGGTATCTATTTAGTAAAGTGGTTTAAATATAACACCTTGGTCAATAGCTATATTTATAAGTCTTTAATCGATTTATTTCGCGAGCATCTTGAAATATCAGCTCTGGATTACATGAATGAAACCTACTTTAGCTTATGTCTGCAATCTTTGAGTAAGTATTGTTCTTATATTTATTTTAATGAATATAAAGGTTTTAATGCCCAGCTTAAAAAAATAATTGATAAAAGCATCCAATTAGATATTGATAAGACAAGAAAGATGTCGTTTACTCACTCTACTACCAAATTCCCCAGTAGTACTATTGAACATGATTTAATTTATTCCTCAGGCATTATTTAGGGATGGCGCGATAGGAGGTTATATGGCTATTACGATATACAACTATGATAAATTAATAACGGCAATTAAGAATCTTAAAGATAACTATTCTATTCATAAGGGTAGATACTATATTGCTGATGCACAACCTTCTGAGTATTTAGATATTTTAATCAAGAGAGTAAATACTCATGTGCTGTTGTCGAAGACAGCAAGAACCTCTGAAATTAATTTATTTTCTCAATTAATTAAAGAACTTATTCCCTATAAAGATAAGGGTGAGGATGCTAAAAATAATGTCACCTTCCTTTTATTGGGCACTTTAATTTATCGTAAATTACGTTTAGAAAGTACGTATGCTTGGTATAGCTTTACGGCTAATGTAAAAAATTGTAAATTGCACCAGGGAATAGATGATGCATTGGATTTAGGTGAAAAGAAAAAATTAGATAATCTTACTATCGTGACTGCCTTGGAAATTTTTCGTGATAATATGTTGCGCGTAAATGAAAAGGATCAGCAACCTAGATTCATGACTTATGAGCTTTTTGCAAAAGATCCTGTGAAATTTAAATCTTTTTTAACGGAGATGATTAATAAATATAAAATAGACAAAGAGACTAAACTCCTAATTAATGAATTCAAGGCCATTGATTTTTTGCAGTCTTTAGCAAGCGAGTTAGATAATGAAAAACAGGTTGTCCAAAAAATATTGGACGAATGGTTTGTCACATTGGAAAAACAATATAAAGAATTTACCCAGTTGGACGCTCAACTAATGTTTGAAGATTTTCAAAACAGGTATTTATCTTCTGATGGTTCTAATTCTGATAGCATTAAAAAAATAAACCAAAAAATTGTTGGTTTTATAGGACTCTTACCTGATGACCTCAAGGGTATTGCGGGGTTCAAAGCGTGTAAGAGCTTTTTGGCTAGTTGTTTTGAAAATGACTATCGCTGTATTATAGCTGGAGCTTACTTTATTTTAGCTAAACAAGCAGAGCTCCGCGAAGATTTCTTAGACATCATAAAATCAGACAAGACTTTAGATCTGGGGATCCTGGATTCGGATGAGCAAAAAAGCTGTATCACCTTATTAGATGAGTTTATTAAATTAAACGACAAAGTAGATTGTACCTTCTTTCACGGCCGTAAAATATTATTAACTGAGTTATCTAATTTTACTCCAGAATTAGCAACGAATGCATTTGTAAATTAATACATAATACCTTCCCTCTTTCATTTTCGTCAGAGGAAAGGTAAGAAGCTAATTCAATTAATGTACAGTAAATTGCATTAACCCATCTTTATAACCTACCTTTATTGTCTCACCTGACTTGAATTTACCTGCAAGGATAGATTGGGCCAATGGGTTTTCCAATTGTTGTTGGATGGTGCGTTTTAAAGGTCTTGCTCCATAAACTGGATCAAATCCTGCCTCAGCTAAATGCATAACAGCTTCTTTGGTAACCTCAAGATGAATCTCTTGCTGTTGCATACGTTGACGCAAATGCTCAATTTGAATTTCTGCAATTTTAGCAATTTGCTCTTTAGCTAAAGAGTGGAAGACAACAGTCTCATCAATTCGGTTAATAAATTCAGGTCTGAAATGCTGCCCAACTAACTCCATGACCGCATTTTTTACTTGTTCATAACTAAATTTATTTCCCATTTCCTGAATGAGGTGTGAACCCAGGTTAGAAGTCATTACGATAATGGCATTGCGAAAATCAACAGTTCTTCCTTGTCCATCTGTCAAACGACCATCATCCAGAACCTGAAGAAGAATATTAAATACATCGGTATGTGCTTTTTCTACTTCATCCAGAAGGATAACGGAATAGGGTCTGCGTCTAATAGCCTCTGTTAAATAGCCACCTTCCTCATATCCTACATAGCCTGGAGGGGCGCCAATGAGTCGGGCCACAGAATGTTTTTCCATAAACTCAGACATATCAATTCTAATCATCGCCTCTTCAGTATCAAAAAGGTAAGCTGCTAAGGCTTTACAAAGTTCTGTTTTACCAACACCAGTTGGCCCCAGGAATAAAAAAGAGCCAATGGGACGGTTAGGATCAGCAAGGCCTGCTCGTGAGCGACGAATGGCATTGGATACCGCATCAATGGCTTCATTCTGGCCAATGAGGCGTTGATGTAAAACGTCTTCCATTTTTAATAGTTTTTCTTTTTCACCTTCCATCATTTTAGCAACTGGAATACCAGTCCATTTAGAAACTACTTCAGCAATTTCATCTTCGGTAACTTTATTACGAACCAGTTTGGTTTCTTGTTCTTCGCCACTGGCTACTTGAGCCAAGCGTTTTTCCAACTCAGGAATCCTACCATATTGTAATTCAGACATGCGGCTGAGATCGCCTGCACGACGAGCGGTTTCCATTTCTTGCTTGGCTTTTTCTAATGACTCTTTGATTTGGGTAGCGCCTTGCATGGTTGCTTTTTCTGCCTTCCATATTTCTTCCAAATCCGAATAATTTTGTTCTAACTCACCAATGGTATGTTGTAAATCATCTAAGCGTTTCTTAGATGCCTCATCATGTTCTTTTTTTAGGGCTTCTCGTTCAATCTTCAATTGAATCAGGCGCCGTTCCAGTTTATCCATACTCTCAGGCTTGGAATCAATTTCCATGCGAATAAGACTGCCCGCTTCATCAATTAGATCAATGGCCTTATCTGGCAATTGGCGATCGGTAATATAGCGATGCGATAAAGTGGCTGCAGAAACTAATGCTGGATCAGTAATTTCTACTCCATGATGGACTTCATAGCGCTCTTTTAATCCACGAAGAATAGCAATCGTATCTTCTGTGTTAGGTTCATCTACTAAAACCTTTTGAAAACGACGCTCTAGAGCAGCATCTTTTTCAATGTATTGTCGATATTCATCCAGCGTTGTTGCACCAATACAATGTAACTCGCCTCGTGCTAAAGCAGGTTTTAGCATATTTCCTGCATCCATTGCACCTTCAGCTTTACCAGCACCTACCATTGTATGTATTTCATCAATAAACAGAATAATTTGGCCTTCTTGTTTGGACAAATCATTTAAAACTGCTTTTAACCGCTCTTCGAATTCGCCCCGAAATTTTGCTCCGGCAATTAGCGCTCCCATATCCAAAGAAAGCAAGCGTTTGTTTTTAAGTCCTTCAGGTACTTCACCATTAATGATTCTTTGTGCCAAGCCTTCTACAATGGCTGTTTTACCAACCCCTGGTTCACCAATGAGGACAGGGTTATTTTTGGTACGTCGTTGCAATACCTGGATAGTTCTTCTAATTTCATCATCACGACCAATCACGGGATCAAGTTTTCCTTGTTCTGCCCGCTCGGTTAAATCCAAGGTATATTTTTCGAGTGCTTGTCGTTGCTCTTCCGCGTTAGGATCAGTAACTGCTTCACCCCCTCTTATTTCATCAACAGCATTTTCAATTGCTTTAGGATCGCCACCAGCTTGCTTGAGAATGCGCGCCAGAGAATTACTCTCTTCATTAATTGCTGCCAGAACAAAGAGTTCGCTGGAGATAAAATTATCCTTTTTTTGTTGAGCTAATTTATCCGTTAAATTAAGCAAGCGATTGAGGGAGTTAGAAATATGTACATCACCGCCTACGCCAGATACTTTAGGCAATTTGTCCAAGGCCTGATCCAATAAGGTACGTAGTAAAGGAATGTTGACACCTGCTTTACTTAATAATGGTCGACAACTTCCTCCTTGCTGATCCATAAGTGACTTCATTAAATGTTCTGGTTCGATAAAATTATTGTCTCTTCCTAACGCCAAAGATTGTGCATCAGCTAAAGCCATTTGGAACTTTGATGTTAATTTATCCATTCTCATAGTGATTACCTTATTTATGGGTATTAATTCTTTCTTATCTACCGTAAAATTGGGTTAAATTAATTATTTTCAAGTGACTATTATGAATAATGTTTCTTCCTCTCATCCTAATCAAGATTCGCAGGCTTTACTCAATCAGGTAATCATAGATTATATCAAGGAACAAAAAAGGAAACGACGATGGCGTTTGATTATGCGAGCTATTTCTTTATTAATTATTGGATTTATTTTTTATCAGGTTTATGCACCAAGTAGCGACGAATCTGGTTCTAACACTAAACCACATGTCGGCTTAATTGATCTTAATGGTGAAATTTTTGATGCTAAACCTGCCAATGCAGATGACTTCGCGAAAGGATTGGATTCTGCCTATAAAAACTCAGGATTAAAAGCTTTGGTAGTACGTATTAATAGTCCAGGAGGAAGTCCAGTTCAAGCCGAGTATATGTACAATACAATAAAATATTATCATCAAAAATATCCCGATATAAAAGTTTACGCGGTTTGCGTTGATTTATGTGCATCAGCAGCTTATTACGTTGCAGCAGCAGCAGATGAAATTTACGCAAGCCCTGCAAGCATGGTTGGATCTATTGGTGTGATATATAGTGGTTTTGGTTTCGTAGATACAATGAATAAATTAGGTGTAACTCGACGATTACAAACAGCAGGAGCAAACAAAGGGTTTTTAGATCCTTTTTCTCCTGATACTGCCTTTCAGAAGCAAAAATTGCAGGCTATGTTGGATATAGTCCATGAACAGTTTATTAAACGAGTGAAAGAAGGGCGGGGTGATCGATTACATATTGATAATGAAACCTTCTCAGGATTAATGTGGACCGGAGAACAAGCACTCCCCATGGGACTGATTGATGGTCTTGCCAGTAGTGGTCAGTTGGCGCGAGAGATGATAAAAATTGAATCAATGATTGATTATACTCATAAACAAAATCTTTTTGATCGCGTTACAAAAAATTTAGGCACAGCGTTAGCTGATGAACTGCCTTTAAGTTTGGGCATTAAACCGGGCTTAAAATAGGCAAAGGTTTATCTTTTGGGCGCAAGGATCTAAGAGGGCAAGCCACTGCTTGTAGTAGCGAACAAAGCGGGGTAGTCTAGAACAGAAACAGAGCTATGGCGATGTATCTGAACTGATCCCCGCTTTTTGTTTTTAATGACAGTATTCATAGTTATTATACTAAAAAACACATTGGTAAGTTCTAAAACACGCCCACCTTGGCTTGAATACATGCGCTCATTGACAAGGTATACACAAGTTTATCCACAGATTCTGTGGATAAACAATTTTTTAATAAAACTACTTTAAGTGCATGTAAAATAAGGGTTTTTATTGTATTAAAGAGAAAAGTGCACTTTGATTATTCAAACAGAGTATAAAAGATATCCACAAGATGCCAAGAAGGGAGGAAAGAAATAGGCTCGCTTATTTTAATAAAAGAAAAAGATAAAAAACAGTCTTGACTTAAAAAAATATTCTTAATTACCAAGGTGCATTGTAGGGATCTTCTTTAAAAAACGTCGTTGCCTCACTCCGTTCGCAATAATAGTGAATAATTAACAATATGCGTGGGGTCATTGACCCCGATTAACACTTATTTTAAAGCAGGGGAGATTGTTTGGAGTAGCGACTTAAATACTTTAGGTGTACCAGCAACAACATCGCCTGTTCTTAAGAAATCTTCTCCACCTTGAAAATCACTTATCAAGCCGCCTGCTTCTCTTATTAAGAGGGCTCCTGCAGCCACATCCCAGGGACGCAAGCCAATTTCCCAAAAGCCATCAAGACGACCACTGGCAACATAAGCTAAATCAAGTGCAGCTGAACCTGTTCTTCTTACGCCGGCACATTTGCCAAACAAGGCTTCAAATGTAGGTAAATATCTTTGGCCAATAGTTGCATCTCGAGAAGGAAAACCTGTTCCTAAAAGTGAAGCACTGAGCTGGGTTTGCTTGGAAACACGGAGTCTTCGATCATTTAAACGCGCGCCTCGACCTCTACTGGCCGCAAAACATTCATGTCTTAATGGATCGTAAATCACTCCGTGCTCAATACGTCCCTTTATCTGTAGGGCAATAGATACAGAGAAAAAAGGGAAATTATGAAGATAATTAGAAGTTCCATCTAACGGATCAATAATCCAGGTTGCTTCCCCATTGCCTTCTTGAAAACCACTTTCTTCCGCAAGGATCCCATGTTCGGGGTAGGCTTTTCGAATTGTATGGATAATGGCTTGCTCGGCTTTAACGTCCACTTCACTAAAGTATTCTGTACTACTTTTTGCTGTTACTTTGAGACGATCCACTTGCTCCATGTGGCGAATGATAATTTCTCCTGCTTGACGCGCTGCATTCACTGCGATATTTAAAAGTGGTTCCATGGATTTCTCGTTGAATTTACAAAACCGGTGATTCTAACACATTTTTTTTCCACAAGGATATCATTTTCATTCATAATTGGTGCAAAGCGACTTAAATGCTATCATTGGCCATTCTGTTGCAATAATTTAAGTCTTTTTATGAATCTTACGTCAATTCGTGTTATTTTGGTTGCTACCTCCCATCCCGGAAACATAGGCTCCACCGCCAGAGCTTTAAAAACAATGGGGCTTGGTTCCCTCTATCTCGTAACGCCCAAATCTTTCCCTGACTCCAGAGCGATAGAAATGGCAGCAGGGGCAGATGATCTTTTAGAACAGGCTATAATTACAGAAACACTTGATGATGCGTTAAAAGGATGCCAGTTGATTTTAGGGACCAGCGCCAGACCACGAGGAATTTCTTTGCCTGGATTAACCCCTGCGGCGTGTGCAGAATTAATTAGCAACCAAGAGGATAACACTCAGGTGGCTATTGTTTTTGGTCGGGAACATGCCGGTTTGACTAATGAAGAATTGTTAAAATGTCATTACCATATTCATATTCCTAGCAATCCTGAGTATAGCTCTTTAAATTTATCTCAAGCAGTACAGATTGTTGCGTATGAATTGCGCATGAAGTTATTAACTCCACAGGCAAAGGTCGCTTTGCGACGTGCGGATGAATATGCTACCGCGGAAGAAATCGAACAGTTTTATGAGCATTTACGAGAAGTGTTTGTTGAAATTAAATTTTTAAAAGAGGCAAACCCAAGACGCTTAATGCAACGAGTAAGGCGATTATTTAATCGCATCAATTTGGAAAAGATGGAGGTTAATCTTTTAAGAGGCATGTTAAGTCAAGTGCAAAAGTCATTGGAATGGGCTAGCAAAAGAGGCAGGCGTGAATACGATAACTAAACGTCCTATTTATTTTGATTACATGGCAACTACACCTGTAGACCCTCATGTTGTGGAGTGCATGCTGCATTATTTGGGACCTGAAGGTGATTTTGGAAATCCGGCCTCCATTACTCATGAATATGGCAAGACGGCCGCTTTGGCGGTAGAAAATGCACGCATGCAGATTGCTGAAACAGTGAATGCTTCACCACAAGAGCTTATTTTTACTTCGGGGGCTACAGAGGCTGATAATTTAGCTATTATTGGTGCTGCCCATTTTTATCAAAGCAAAGGAAAGCATCTTATTACCATGAGTACAGAGCATAAAGCGGTACTCGATAGCTTTCATCATTTAGAAAAAGAAGGTTTTGAAGTAACTTACCTTGCTCCCCAACCGGATGGATTATTGGATTTAAATCAATTAGAGCAAGCCTTACGAAAAGACACTATTTTAGTTTCTATTATGCATGTTAATAACGAAATTGGTGTGATCCAGGATATTGCTGCGGTTGGAGAGTTACTTCGTAATAAGGGTATCGTTTTTCATGTAGATGCTGCTCAGAGTATAGGTAGGTTATCAGTTGATTTAAGCCAGCTTGCAGTTGATTTAATGTCATTTTCTGCTCATAAAAACTATGGACCTAAAGGCATAGGGGCATTGTATGTGCGACGTAAGCCAAGAATTCGTTTACAACCTCAAACTTTTGGTGGTGGGCATGAGCATGGCTTGCGCTCCGGAACTCTGGCTCCTCATCAAATTGTGGGAATGGGGGAAGCTTTTGCACTAACTAATAAGCTTCGTGTCGAAGAACAAGAACGTCTTTTAAATTATCGTCAACGTTTATGGTATGGGATTAAGCATTTACCTGGAATTCAGTTAAATGGCCATGAAAATCAGCGTATTGCTGGTAATTTGAATATAAGTTTTAAGGGGTTGGATGGCGATTCTTTATTGCTAGCACTAAGCGATTTGGCTGTTTCAACAACCTCTGCATGTAGTTCCGCCAGTATTCAACCTTCTTATGTATTAAGAGCAATAGGTTTATCTGAAGAGTTGGCACAAAGTTCCATTCGATTGTCTGTTGGTCGTTTTACTAAAGAAGAAGACATTGAGCAGGCAATTAGGATAATCTGTTCCCAAGTAATACGTTTGCACGAAATGTCACCATCATGATGTATAATAAAATAGTATGTGATTGCTTTTTTATGCCCAGACATGTAGGGTTTATTGATTCAACTCAAGAAAGAGTGGTTGTTCTTAAAAACACTCAAAAAGGACAAGGAATCATTGAATTATCCATGCAATGTGGGCAAGATCGGAGAATCCAAAAAGTCCGTTTTAAAACCAATGGTAATCCTTATCTTATCGCAGGTTTGGAGTGGTTGAGTCGGCAGCTGGAAGGCTGCGTTCTGGATGCTGTGCCATCAATTGACTACCAATTGATAGTGGAAACACTAGAAATACCAACCACCCAATATCCTCTGGCGTTAAGGATGGTGGCTATTTATAAAGAGATTTTAGTTTTAATGCAGAAAAATTTTGCCTAGGGGTTTAAAAATATGAGTGTAGTACAACATACAGTAAATGAAGTCATACCAGAAATTCATTTAAGTGATGCAGCAAAAAATCATTTAATTTCCTATTTGCAAAAAAATACTGAATACACTGGTGTTCGCCTTTCGGTAAAGAAAACAGGATGCTCTGGTTTATCTTATGTAGTCGATTATGTTTTGGCTCCAGCAGCAAGTGATTTAACTCTGTCTTTAAATGAGCAGTATTTGGTTTGTATTGATAAAGCGAGCTATCCTTTTCTGAAAAACATGAGTGTTGATTACATCAAACAAGGATTAAACTATAAGTTTGTGTTTAATAATCCGAACCAAACAGGCCAGTGTGGTTGTGGAGAAAGTTTTACAGTAAATTGATAGAGTTGTAGCCTTGATTACCTGCTTCATCAAGGCTAATCCCCATATTAAGAACCAGCTATAGGCCGTTTAAGTTCATCTATTACCACTTCTTCGATCGCAGAAATTTTTTGCTGTCTTTTAGTTTTATCAAAAAACAGTGTGAATCGCCCCTCACTGTGTTTGGAGATGGCAAGTTTAATACCCAAAGCGATTCCTAGTGTAACTACGCCAATGGCAAAGTTGGCTAGGTTTGCTTTCCATGCGGCGCGATGCTTGCACATGAGGTCATCTTCACTATGAAGTCTTGCTATAAAATGTTCTTTAAATTGTTCGTAATTGTCTGGTGATGGCTCCGGAAATTGAGTAACAAAGGTATCCAGGTTCGCACGTAATTTTTTTGCAAGACTTTCTGTTTGAGGCCAGCCTGTTTCCATTGTATCAATTAATCCTTGTAAGTGATTAATAGCGTTAACATATTGTTTGTTTGTTTTTTTCTCCAGGATGTCTTTTGCTTGTTTATGTAACTCTGTGGCACTATGCTTAGGCAATTCCAAATTATAATTAGCTGGAATCTGCTGATCCAAATCTTTAACTTCAGCAATAATTTTACATAAAAGCGCTTGAGAGTTTATGTCGGGAAATTTTCTTTTATTTTGCTTAATGTAAGAGAGCAGCTCTTCACTGTTTCCTGATTTCATATAACTCTTCAACATGGCATCTATGTTCTCATAGAGTGTGTGTTTATTTTTTTGAAGGCTTATCTTATGGATGCCTGAAGAAAGTTTAGCGTTATATTGTGTTAATTGAGGTAAAAGCAAGTCTTCGACTACTGTTTGTCTTGCATTAATTCGTTCTTGTAATTGTTGATTTGCAGCCTGTGATTGTTGTAATTGTTGCAAAGCAGTTGCTTTTATCTGTTTCAGATTACCTATTTTTTCTTTAAGCGAGTCGGTCAATTGAGCTTTAATCAATTCTTCATCACTCGGAAGTTTTTCTAAGGTTTGATGGATAACCTGTATTTTTTGTGCATTCTGATCATGAGACTCTTGGCTTTCTTGTTTTTTATTATCAGCAAAAACTTTTGGATTATTATGTTCAATAATTGCTGTTATTTGGTCTAGTAAATTAGTTCCTATTGTTTCTGCTTTAGCTTGTATTTTAGCGAAATCATCTGTAATTTTCTGAATGCCGTCATTGAGGGAGTTTACACCTATTTCATGCAAAGAGTTTTGGATTTGTGAAATACCTTTCTGATGTTTAATCATCATGTCAGCATATTCGTTATATTGAGTTAGCCATTCTGTTAATCGTTTGGGATCGGTGGTATTTGACGCAGTCTTGACTTCTATTGTTTCTAGTCCGGCAGAAAAATCAGCGTGTTTATCTTGCAACGTATTCAGATTAATTTTTAAACCGATATTTTTTTGCAGGTGATCGTATGTACCTTTAATTAACTGGTCTACAATAATTGCATTATTCTGATGAGCATCAGTCCCTATATTAAATAGCTTATCTTTTTCAATAAGCAGATTTTTATATTGCTGATTTAGGCTGGCGATGGTTTGATACAGTTTTTCATCAGTCAGAGAAGTATTATCATCTGCAGCAAAAGCATCCTCAATTTTTTGTTGATGTGCTTTGATATTATTAATAATATTTATAAGCCCACCAAAAAACTGTTGATTAGTTCTAAGACTTTCTTCTTCCTTAAGAAGAGCTTCTAATTCTGTCTTATCCTTTTGTTGCTCTTGCTTAAGTTTATCCAAAGTTTCTTTATTTTGAGCATGCTGAGATTCAATTGACTCAAAATTTGCTTGGACTTGCTCATAAGTTTGCAATGTGGAATCGATATCATTTTCGCCAGGTAAAGCAGCAATTAATGCTTTTAATTGCTCAAGTTTTATGCTGATTTGTTTTTCTAACAATTCGTGTTTTTCTTTATAGCTGCTTGCTGGAGCTCTGCGCTGTAATTTGCTTTTTTGGCGAGCACGTAACTCGTTCCATTCTTGTTTAGCCTCTTCTAGCCCTATAAATGCTAGGAAAAACTCAAAACCTTGATGGTTAATCCCCATTTTTTGCAAGATGGCCAATTTTTCAATTTCTTCAAAAGGAATTTTGCTTTTATCTTTTAATGGACTAAGTAATTTTTGTACCTCCTCCAATAAGGAAATACCATCTGTATATTCTTTGCGTTTTTGCGCTATCACCGGTTGAGTTTGTCGCAAAAATTTTTGCACTTTCCCTTTTTCAGCGAATAGGGTATCAAGCTCTTCAATGGCAGGAAAAAGTGTGTGATTTATTTTTGCAAATTGCCACAATGGCTCAAGTAACTTTTTACTTTCGCTCAGCGCTGATTGCATAACAAATTGCTGCTGTTTTAAAGTCGAACTTTGTGTTTTTAACTTTTCTTCTTGAGTGGTAATTGTAGCAGAATCACTTTGATGTTTATGTTGTAAGGCATCTTGCTTGTCTTTGACTTGTTGTAATTGGGTTGTTTGGGTTAAAAGAAGTTTTTCTATTTCTGCCGTATTAGCTGCCTTCATTTGCTTTTCAAACTCAGCAGCATCTTTTGCTTTTTCCAATTTGGCTTCAAGCTCGCGTGTGCCCTTATTTTGTTCTGCTTGCGTTGATTGAATTGATTTTAAAAATGCTTGATATTGCTCTATAACAACTAAGCTTTGTGCTGTTTGTGTTTCTTGAACGCAATTGGAGTCATCCCAGGAACTATATTGAGGAGCAAGTTTTGCAGCCGCACTAATGGCCACGATTTTAGTATTTACTTTATCGTGCAATTGTTGCAGATTTATATTAATTTGTTTTTTCGCCTCTATCGCAAGGGCTAACTCCTCCGTGGTATTTGTCGGGAGGTTTTGAGTAGCCTGGGTTTGAATAAGAACAAGTTCTTTTTGAAGAGTAGTGAGAGATGTCACCTCCTCTTCCATTTGCTTTGCAAACATTTGAATGGTTTGTTGTTGCCATCCCGCAATTTTGCATTGCTTTAAGGTGCTTAGCTCCGTTATATTTTTTGTTAAACTATTTTTCATTGTTTTTAAAGATTCTAAATGGCGCTCCACTGTTTCTTGAAGCTTAGCTTCGATCGCAAATTTTTCTACTTGGGGAGGCACATTAAGCCTCTCTATAGTACCAAATGCATACTTAGGTAGTTTGTCATTACAAAAAGCCATATCAAGACCATTTTCTTGATAATTTTTTTGTTGATTTACAAGTGTAGCATTTGTATTGATTAATTGATTAATAGTCTGTGTTGAATAAGCGAGTGCTTTATTTTTTAATGTAGCCGTTACTTCATCAATTTGTGTAATGCAATGATTAGATTTTATTATTTGCTCATCGATTCCATTTATATCTAATGAATTCAAATGGATTTCTATTTGTTCAATTAGGGAAAAAACTGGATGAACAAGTGATCTTATAGCGTCTATTTCTGTATTAACAGCCGCTTTTAGGAGCTTGGCTTTAGCAACTTGATTCTTAACACAGGGCTCATCGGCATGAGCTGACATATAATTTTGAATATCATTGGCAAGGCGAGTTTCTATCCCATTTAACTCATCCTGATATAGAGAATTGCCATTGTTTGTTGTTTCATAGGTTTCGCCCTGAATATACTTAGTCAACTTGTAATTAAAAGTTGGCTCATTGGTTTCGTCATTTGGAATACTTTTTAGGACTAGAGTACATTTAAAAGCTGCTGTTACTACTTCCTTAGATAGAGGATTTATATTGTGCAAGTCTTTATTTAAAGATTCTGGATTGAAAAAAGGCATAAGCTCTTCAAGAGAAGATGGCATCTCCGTTACCATTTGGTGGAGTGATAATGCCAGCTCTAAAAGCATGGGGTGGTCGATGGAAAATGCCTGAATTAGCGGCAACTCTTTATTTTTTAATGCTAGAAACAGACTAATAATAGGAATAATTTTCATTAATCCTGGTTTTTTACGTTCATCAAAGGCTTTAATTACCTTGTTTTCCAGTCCATTTATGACGTTGGTTATTGCTGTCATGACGTTTAAGTCTGATCCTTGCCCCAAATCCTCCGGATATTTTGCTTTAATACGCTCAATTTCAATAAGGATTTTTTTTAAGATTTGTTTTAACTGACTGGAAGCATAAGTAGGAGCAACTTGATTTGTCATAATTAATCTTCACTTTATAATAAAAACTTAGTGATTAAAATTATAACACATCAATTGTTAAGCAAACATTAATTAAGTGGCTAATTTAGTACAAGAAAATGCCTTAATGAGCGAAAAAAATAAAAAAAATACGAAAACGCCTTGGGATTTAAGCGCTTCAATGATAAAATTTTTTTACTTAATATTCCCTTAATAAATGAATATCATTAAAACAATGTTTACATACTTTGAGATGTTTGGTACTATATAGACCACGGTGTTCGGTTTGTATGTTTACTGAGCATAATTTTATTTGTAATTTTATTAAATTGTACTAGGAGACTTAAATGAGTACAGAAGTTGCGGTGCAAGGCAGCGAAGCGCTTTCGCATCAGGTAATTCATGCGGTTAAAGGTTATTTAACCAGTGTTAGTAATAAAGACGCTAACTTAAACTTATATCAATTAATTGTTGAAGAAGTAGAGGCACCTCTGTTTCGCACAGTGATGGAATTAACTCGTTATAACCAATCTAAGGCTGCTCGAGTGCTTGGCGTAAGTCGTGGTACTTTGCGTACTAAATTAAAGCGCTATTTTGATGATGAGTTCATTGGTACTCGTGATTTTTAATTGAAGTTTGCTAGATTGTTGTAATTTTTTAGTTTAAATTTCTTGTTATGGTGGTCTTTAGGTAGGCACTCTGCTACCATTAACCGCAGAGTTGGTTAGACAATCGCTCCGTGCTTTTGCAAGGGGAGGAAAGTCCGGGCTCCAAAGGGTAGAGTGCCAGGTAACGCCTGGGAGGTGTGAACCTACGGAAAGTGCCACAGAAAATATACCGCCTCTATTAGATAGAGGTAAGGGTGAAATGGTGCGGTAAGAGCGCACCGCGCAACTGGTAACAGTTGTGGCAGGGAAAACCCCACTCGGAGCAAGACCAAATAGGAATCCAGGTGATCGCAAGATCATCGCGTGCGACCCGCACGGGATTCGGGTAGGTTGCTTGAGGTATGCGGTGACGCATATCCCAGATGAATGATTGTCCACGACAGAACCCGGCTTATCGACCGACTCTTTTTCTTTTATTTATTATTATTTCCCCAGATTTTTCTTTAATAATTCATTTACCAACTCAGGATTAGCTTGGCCTTTGGTTTGTTTCATAATTTGTCCTACAAAAAAAGCCAATAACTTTTCTTTTCCAGCACGATATTCTGCTGTTTGTTGGGGAAATTGTTGGATTAATTTAGTAATCAATTCTTCTAAAGCGGCGCTATCATCTACTTGCTGGTACCCTTCACGTGCAATAATTCCCTCAATATCATTTTCACCTTGCCATAAGAAAGTAAAGATAGAACGGGCATTAGTTAAAGAAATTTCTCCCTTATTTAATCGGTCTAACAGGTTTGCCATTAACTTTACAGGAACCTTGGGTTCATTGAAACTTAAGTGGTATTCATTTAGATAGGCAGCATATGGGCCTTTGAGCCAATTGATGATCATTTTGTCTGGGGCAGAGCAGCTGGCTTTAACCTCATAATAAAACTGATAGGTTGCAGGACTTGATAGAATAAAATGAATATCGTCTTCTTTTAAATCGGGTGAATTTCTTAATTTCGCTTCAATTTGTTTGGGTAAGGCAGGTAGACGGCATTTTATTTCATCAATTTGTTTTGGCGTCACTTGAATTGGCAGCAGATCAGGATCCGGGAAGTACCGATAGTCATTCTCATTTTCTTTTTCTCGCATGACCTGGGTTATATTAGTTTCTGGATTATACAGACGTGTTTCTTGAATGACTTGCTCCCCACTTTCTAATAAATCTTGATGCCGTGCCTGTTCATAGGCAATTGCTTTTTCAATAAATCGGAAGGAATTCAAATTTTTTAACTCAGTACGTGTTCCTAAAATAGTAGAGCCTTTGGGTTTCAATGAAAGGTTAACATCACAGCGAAAGGATCCTTCTTGCATATTTCCATCACAAATACCTAAAAATTGCACAAGCTGGTGTAGCGTTTTTAAATAATTCACTGCTTCCTCAGCAGAGTAAAGGCAAGGGGCGGTTACGATTTCTAATAATGGAGTGCCAGCTCGATTCAGATCAATACCGCTATAACCGGGAAGTATGCCGTGAAGCGATTTTCCAGCATCCTCTTCTAAATGGGCTCTAACGATGGAAACTGATTTTTCAGTTCCATCACGAAGCGTTATTATTAATTTTCCATTACTGAGAATAGGCTTTTGAAACTGGCTGATTTGATATCCTTTAGGTAGATCAGGATAAAAATAATTTTTACGCTCAAAAACAGAGAGCTCGTTAATATTTGCTTCAATAGCTAAACCAAATTGAATTGCCATGATTACTGCTTCTTGATTTAACACGGGCAAAACGCCAGGAAATCCTGCATCAATAAAGCAAGTTTGAGTATTTGGAGGCGCTCCAAAGGTAGTGGATGCGCCTGAAAAAAGCTTGGAATTG
>CAZTYT010000002.1:0-15177 GCA_964618245.1 uncultured Legionella sp.
TTTCTACTAAGGCCATGGCCATTGCTGTTTCATCATCAACTTGTTTAAGAATAACCGGTACCTCTGTTAAACCTGCCATTTGACTGGCACGCCACCGTCTTTCTCCTGCAATAATTTCATAGCGGCCATTGCTTAATTCACGAACTAAAAGAGGTTGCAAAATCCCTTGTTTTTTAATTGAATCAGCTAATTCAGCTAAAGGGGCATCTTCCATCTCGCCACGTGGTTGGTACTTTCCAGGCTGTAAACATGTCACAGCCAGTTTAAGACTTTCTGTTTGTGGTTTTTCATTTAAAAGAGTGCCTCCTGGATGACTCAATAAAGCAGATAAATTACGTCCTAAACCACCGCGTTTTGCTGTCATAATTACCCCAGTTATTCTGTTACAGTCTGTTTATTAATAATTTCAGAGGCCAGTACCATGTAGGCTGCTGCTCCTGGTGAGGTTTTATCGTAATGTAAGGCAGGCATACCATGGCTTGGAGCTTCAGCCAGGCGGACATTGCGTGGTACTACGGTGCGATAAACTTTAGTAGGGAAGTGCTCGATTAGCTGTTTGGAAACATCAGAGCACAAACGATTACGCGCATCATACATCGTGCGCAAAACTCCTTCCAGATGCAAGCGTGGGTTTACGGACGCTTTTACCTGTTCAATGGTAGATAATAATGCAGCCAAGCCTTCTAACGCATAATATTCGCATTGCATTGGAATGAGTACCGAATCTGCGGCAACAAAGGCATTTATGGTCAAGGTATTTAATGCTGGAGGGCAATCAATCAAAATAAAATCATAATTGCTTTGCAATGGTTGTAAGGCTTTATATAAAAAAGTTTCGCGATGATTGCGTTCCATTAAGCTGACTTCTGCTACGGTTAGATCATCATTTCCAGGGAGTAAATCATACCCACAAACTGTTTTCAAACAGGCCTGTTCTGCGAGGCAGTCATGCAATAGTACATCATTAGTTGTATGCACCAATTGGTTCTTATCTACCCCGCTCCCCATGGTGGCATTACCCTGAGGATCTAAATCAATTAATAACACTTGTTGGCGATTTGCTGCCAGTGACGCAGCAAGATTGATGGCAGTTGTGGTTTTGCCTACACCGCCTTTTTGATTGGCAATGGCTATGACTTTCGCCATGATATTAATTCCTTGATTTAATTAATTTTTTTATCATTATTATGTATTTATCAGTTTATTTTTGAATGAGAACACAGCAACGTTCACCTTCAACGCCCTCAACCGTATAATTTTTTATCTGATATTCTTGTTTTATCTCTTGCAGTTCCGTCTCAGGATAACGACCTTTCATGGCTAGCCATATTCCCCCTTCCGCGACAAGATGCTCAGTCCAATAAATCATTTGGGCAAGACTACTAAAAGCTCGACTTATAACTGTATCAAAACCTGCAGCCGGGTGGTAGTTTTCGACTCTAATTTGTACAACTTCCAAATTCTTTAATTGCAATTGCCGTTTTACTTCTTGAAGAAATCGGGTTTTTTTACCATTAGAATCGAGTAAAACAAAATTTTTATTGGGGCAGGCAATGGCTAAAGGTATGCCTGGTAAGCCAGCACCAGTACCCACATCAATAATTTTTTCTCCATTAATCCAGGGAATAATCGCCAAACTATCAATGATATGTTTGCTGACCATGAGTTCAAGGTCACGAACAGCAGTTAAGTTATAGGCGGCATTCCATTTTTTAAGCAAGAGCAAATAATCTATCAATGGCTCATTTAGATGAGTCAGGTTGAATTGCTCTAATCCTTTGGTGAGTAAAAATTGAAGGTTTACATTATTACTCATGCTTGATGCCGTTGTTTTTTTAAATGCACTAAAAGTAATGATAGGGCTGCGGGTGTTACCCCAGAAATGCGCCCAGCCTGTGCTAATGATTTTGGCTTAATTTTGGAAAGTTTTTGCATCACTTCGCTGGATAGGCCCGTTACTTTAGTGTAATCCAGTGTTTCTGGCAGCGGTGTATTTTCATTTTTACGCATTTTTTCAATATCTTGGTGTTGTCTTTCAATGTAGCCTGCGTATTTAGTTTGAATTTCAACCTGTTCACTGACTTCTGGAGGTAACTCCGGTAAGCCTAGTTCTTCAATCATCAATAAATGCTGATAGTTAATTTCAGGTCGCTTTAAAAAGTCTGTTGCCCGGCAATCATGTTGCATGGTATTTGTTAAAACATCTTTAAAAAGCTCATTGTGACCCACTCGTACCCAGCTATTATGCATGAGGTTTTTTGTTGACTCGATTGCTTCATATTTTGCAGAAAAACGTTGCCAACGTTCATCACCGACAATACCTAACTCCCGACCTTTTGCAGTCAGGCGAAGATCCGCATTGTCTTCACGTAGTAATAAACGATATTCAGCGCGTGAAGTAAACATGCGGTAGGGTTCCTGGGTTCCGCGGGTAATTAAATCGTCAATTAATACCCCAATATAGGCTTCATCGCGACGCGGACACCATAATTCCTTTTCCTGGATTAGTAAGGCGGCATTCATTCCAGCAATGATTCCTTGCGCACCTGCTTCTTCATATCCGGTGGTACCGTTAATTTGCCCGGCAAAAAACAAGTTAGGAATTGGTTTGGTTTGTAAGAACGAGGTTAGCCCCCTTGGATCAAAATAATCATATTCAATAGCGTAACCAGGGCGAGTAATATGGGCATTTTCAAACCCTTTAATGGTTCGCACAAATTGCACTTGTACGTCAAAAGGTAAGCTGGTAGAAATGCCATTAGGATAAATTTCTTCAGTGGTTAAACCTTCAGGCTCTACAAAGATTTGGTGAGATGATTTATCGGCAAAGCGTACGATCTTGTCTTCAATAGAAGGGCAATAGCGAGGTCCAATACCTTCAATAACTCCAGCATACATGGGCGATTGATGTAAATTATTGCGAATAATTTCATGAGTGGCTTCAGTTGTGTGCGTAATATGGCAGGAAATTTGTTGGGGGTGATCGCTTACTGTTCCCAAATAAGAAAATACGGGCAGGGGGGTATCGCCAGGTTGTTCTACCATTTGGCTGTAATCGATAGAGCGTCGGTCAATACGAGGCGGTGTCCCCGTTTTTAAACGACCAACAGGTAAGTCCAGATCACGTAAGCTTTTTGCTAACGCAATAGCTGGCGGATCACCTGCTCGCCCTCCAGCATATTGGCTCATTCCCACGTGGATTTTTCCACCCAAGAAGGTTCCCACTGTTAATACCACCGCACGTGCACGCAATGTATAGCCCATTTGTGTCACTACACCAGCTACACGCTCACCTTCAATAATTAGATCATCAACTGCCTGTTGAAATATCGTCAGATTATTCTGAGTTTGTAATTGTTCCCGGATAGCTTGGCGATACAATACGCGATCGGCTTGAGCTCTAGTGGCGCGTACTGCAGGGCCTTTTGAGGCATTCAGAATACGAAACTGGATGCCTGCCCTATCTGCCGCTTTGGCCATAGCACCGTCCAAAGCATCAATTTCTTTAACTAAATGGCCCTTACCAATCCCTCCAATGGCTGGATTACAAGACATTTGCCCTAATAAATCCATATTGTGAGTGAGCAATAAAGTCTGTGCGCCCATACGTGCAGCAGCAAGCGCTGCCTCTGTGCCAGCATGCCCTCCGCCTACTACGATAACATCATATAATTTTTCAAGATTCATAATCTGATCATTAATTGTGTAACAAAATGCGTAATTATACACTTTTTTTACACTTGTCCCAAGCAGTAAATGAGGTTTTGGTAATAGTAAAAGACTTTATCCTGGAATTAATTTTCCAATATGCTGATGTAGGGGCGATTATCTAAAGATTATGCAATTTTGACGTATTACTTAGCTAGTGTAAAAAATAAATTTTTTAAGTAGAATGGAAGATGTTATTACCTACTACAAGGAACGTAAATGAAAAAAACATTAAGTTGTATGGTTTTGGCATCATTAATAAGCACTGGGTATGCAGGGACTATGGGTCCAGTGCAAGGCTTTGAGCCTGCTAACTATTTAAGTGCTTTTGGTGGAGGCGGTACGCTATCCAGCCTTTCTATGTCCCAAATGGGAACAGCTTTTTATTTAGAAGCAGATGGCGGACCTTTGGCCGTAAATGCATTTGGTCATTCTGGAAGTCATTCTGAATGGATGGTAGGAGGAAATGCTGGACACTATTTTACTGATACTACCATTCCTTTTCTTTCACAGTGGTCATTTAAACCCGCTGCTGAAATAGAAGGATACTATATCGGAAGAAATACACTTGAAGGCCATGATATCAACAACAATACTTTACGATTGGCAGAGCATAATTTTGCTGTTTCTTATCCAATGAGCGTTGGGGTTGGATTAATTAATGCGGTGGCTTACTTCCAAAATAATAATTTTATGCAATTGCATCCTTATGTTGGTGGCGGTATCGGTGCTGGCGTTGTTTCTATCAAAAATGCTATCTCAACCCAAACAGAACCTTTTGAAGCGGGTATTAACCATTATAATGCCGACCCTTCTGATTCAGATACTGCTTTTGTTTCGCAGTTGAAAGTTGGTCTTAGTTATAATTGGACTCCACACTGGTCTATCTTTGGGGAATATCGTTATATCTACGTAGCATCCACAGATTTTACTTTAGGTTCAACGGATTACGTAACACACCCAGTAACAAGTAACTGGAATGTTAATTTAGGATCACAGTCTTATAACATGGGTGTTGGTGGTATTCGCTGTATTTTCTAAACTAATCCAGATATTATCTAAAGCAAGCAATTTTATTCTTAATAATTTTGCTTGCTTTAATGACCACTCTTACTTTGCTGCTGATTCAGAGGCAGTGCATTCGAAAATCAGCCTGATTTGAACTAAAATTAATAAGATATTATAAGAAAAAAATGATTGTACATGAACACGTGGGACGTGTGTCATTGCGTTCATGTTTTTTACACCGTTCACATTCGTAACAATACGAAAAGGAGAACGAAAATGAAAATTTTAATGGTGTTAACTTCCCATGACCAATTGGGTACTACAGGTCGCAAGACAGGTTTCTGGCTTGAGGAATTCGCAGCCCCTTATTATGTTTTTGCTGACGCAGGTGTCGAGTTAACCTTGGCTTCGCCAAAGGGTGGACAGCCTCCAATCGACCCCAAAAGTGATCTACCAGAAAATCAGACTCCCGCTATGGAGCGTTTCAAAAAAGATGAAGTGGCAAAAAAAGCACTTTCCCAAACTGCTAAGCTTGCTGAGATGAGAGCAGAAGATTTTGACACAGTATTTTATTCTGGTGGTCATGGTCCTATGTGGGATCTTGCTGAAAGTCCCGTTTCTATCAAATTACTTGAGTCTTTCTATAATTCGGGTAAACCAATTGCTTTAGTATGCCATGCCCCTGGTGTGCTGCATCGGGTCACTTATAAAGGCGCACCGATTGTGAAGGGTAAACGGGTGACAGGCTTCTCTAATAGTGAAGAAGAAGCAGTGCAGCTTACCAACGTAGTGCCATTTCTGGTGGAAGATGAGTTGAAGCGACTGGGAGGGCATTTTGAAAAAGCCCCTGATTGGCAAAGTTTTGTGATTGTTGATGGCCGTCTCATAACCGGGCAGAATCCAGCATCGTCTACGGATGCGGCTCGGGCGCTTTTAAAGTTAATGTCACAAGACAGGAAAGCGGCTTAATTATAGAATATTTTTTGGAGCGAGTAGTCTTTGAAAGAATATATAAAAGCATTGTAAAAATGCATGGTGCTATATATGATATTTTTTCTGCATAAATCAACTTAAAAAAGTGTCTTTGTTTATGTTAGCTGATACTCGCCCCGATTTCGAAGCAATTCCTATTTTTGACATGCAAGAATTTAATCCCCAAACGACAGCGGATGATCCTTTTATTAGCCGTTTGCGAGAGGTTTGCCATCATGTTGGTTTTTTTTATATTAAAAATCATGGCATTGATTCTGCTCTAATCCAACGCATGTTTGCATTAACGCATGCTTTCTTTGATTTACCTCAATATGAAAAGGACGCAATCTCTATTGCCAATTCGCCTCATTATCGTGGTTATGGGCGTTTAGGTGCTGAAACTACTTTAGGTTTAGCTGATTATAAAGAAACTTATGATTTGGGTTTGGAGCAACCAATTCGACAGGGGCAAGAGGAGCAGCCTTATTTTATTTTGCAAGGGCCTAATCAATGGCCACGCGCAAAAGATCTAGAGAGATTAAACTGGAAGAAAACCGTACTTGAATACATGGATCTGATGTTGGGGGGTAGGTAAACAATTAATGACTGCCATATCACTTGCACTTGGCTTTCCAGGAGATTATTTTGTTAATAATTTTTGTGCAAACTCGATGAATGCTTATGCCTTGTTGCGTTTATTACGTTACCCCCCCTGGCAAAGTTGCCGGACAAGAAGAACCTCAATTAGGTGTAGGGCCTCATACTGATTTGGGTTGTTTAGTTCTATTACTTCAGGATGAAGTAGGAGGCCTACAAGTACAAAACTGTAATGGGAAATGGGTCGATGCGCCGCCTATTAAAGACACTTTTGTCGTTAATATCGGTGAAATGTTGCAAATCTGGTCGAATAATTATTTTTTAGCAACGCCGCATCGAGTCATTAATACCGCTTCTAGGGTAAGACATTCGATACCTTTTTTCTTTGAGCCTAATTTAACTGCAAAAGTATCCCCCCTTGCTATTAGCCAGGAGTTATTAGACAAGATGAATAGAACGCCTGTTGCATCAGATCATAGCTTGATCTATGGGGAGCACATGTTAAAAGTCTATCAGCGTAGTTTTGTAGGGGCTTAATCTGTAACAGAGGATACGGCATTAATGAGAAGAATGATTATTTAAGCGATAGCTTATAGAGGGAGCTTTTTTGAAAAATAAGTCTTTAACCACATTTAAATTGGTCATGATGGCGGTGGTCGCTATTGATAGCTTAAAGAATTTACCGAGTAATGCCTTATATGGTTCCTATCTTATTTTTTATTATGGATTGGCAATAGTTACTTTTTTTATTCCTTCAGCACTGGTTTCAGCAGAGTTGGCTACGATATGGCCGGTTACTGGTGGGGCTTACATCTGGGTTCGTGAGATATTTAATAAACAAACTGCTTTTATGACGGTGTGGATGCAGTGGTTGGTCGCGATTATTTGGTATCCTTCCATTCTGTCATTTATAGCAGCTACCTTAGCTTATCTATTTCTGTCTGATTTAGCTCTTAGTAAACTCTATATTGTCATTACCATACAGCTCTTGTTTTGGGGGGCGCTTTTACTTGTTAGCAGGGGGTTACGCCTCACCAGTTTAGTAAGTACTTTAAGTGCCATTATTGGTGTGATAATACCTATGCTTTTTATGATAGTTTTAAGTGCTTGCTGGATTTATGGCGGTAAGCTCTCGCAACTAAACTTGCTTCATGCTTTACAAACGGAATCCGTCATGAATGCTGACAGCTTAAGATTATTTATTACCTTATTGTACAGCTTGATGGGAATGGAGTTACTTGCTGTCCACGCAGGCGATGTTAAAAATCCGCAAAAGCAATACCCACTCGCGGTACTTCTCGCCAGCCTGATTATTTTGGCAACAGTGATTCCTTCTTCTTTAGCGATTACCATTGTAGTACCGCATAGCGAAATTAGTTTGACCACGGGTATTATTGAGGCATTCATTATTTTTTTAAAAGCGTTTCATTTAGAATGGATGCAATCCGCATTAATTATTTCACTAGCTGCAGGCAGTTTTGGTATATTCTTAACCTGGTTACTTGCTTCAACACGCTACTTGCAACTTGCTGCTCAAGACGGTTGTTTGCCGCTTTTTTTACAAAAAACTAATCGCTTCGGTATGCCAACTCATCAGTTATTAACCCAAGGAATAATTTTTTCTATTTTATCAACTACTTTTATTTTTATGCCTTCAGTAAACAGCGCTTTTTGGTTTTTATCTGTTGGTGCCGCCCAGTTTGCCTTATTGTATTATTTATTCTTATTTGCTGCTGCTTGGTATCTCATCACGAAGCACCCACAAGTTAAAGGTGGATTCTATGCTGCGAAATCTCCTTTGATTTTTCAAGCGTTATGCATCATTGGGTTTATCACCTGTGCTATAACTTTTGCTTTTGGTTTTTTACCCCCGCCAGAGATCGAAGAGGAGCAAGCTTTGTTATATGAGCTGACTTTAGGTGGAATACTTACTTTAGGATGTGGTATTGGTTTGTTAATTTATAAAAGTTGTCAATCTAAAGTTATTGACCTTGCTTTGTACTAGACAAAGCAAGGTCAATAGTTAAAGTGTTAAGGCGTTAATGCTCGAGAGCAACGGGCTCCAAGCCGACTACTTTTAGGTGAGCCAGGGTTCTGGCTGCTACCAAAAGTAGTGAAGGCTTCATACCACGCGCTGTTCAGTGGATCAGCTGAATATTCGGTAGAACTCCAGTAGAGGCCCGCAAGACAGTCTGTGCCACTGGGTGGGGAGCACGAAGTGCTTGGAGGTGGCGCTACTGAAGAGGGATCGCCAATTAAGAAGGGAAGGGCGCTCAGCATGCTTTGCATGCCTGCAGGACAAACCAAAGTAGCGTTAACTGCATCCATCTCGCAAATTGCAGGTAAATACCAATCCGTATAGCCATTGATAGTGGCTTTACATAATCCGGAAGCATAATAGGTTAAGGGTGTGGGGGCACTTCCGCCAGCAGCACGATTAAAATTATAGTAACTCACAATGTTGCTCGTATCACAAGCACCATCCGAGCTACCATTACATGCGATGTATGCAGGGGTTCCTGGGGGGTAGGGTGGCGCTGTAGGCGAAGGAGCGGATGTGGTGGAGGTTTCATCGATGCCAAGAATAGTCGTCGTGTCCACTGATGAAGGGCCAGTTCCGTCTGAGCTCCAAACAAGGCTGGTCGCTTGAGAACCGCTCATAATATAAGGCTCCGCCTGATCGACAAGTGTTACGACTTTTCCACCAATGCTGCCTGATAGTGGATGAGTTGAGTAACTGTCATCCACTGAATAAACAAACCCTCCTTGATATTGGCAGCCATAGCCAAGGACTACCACATTAGTGGAGGTTTGGTTGGCATTCGTTGCAGTAACCGTGACTACTCCCGGAGTGGGTTCAATTCCTGTAGTGCAGGCCATATTCCCTGCTCCTGAGCTGGCGGTGGCGCCAGGAACTATGGTAATCGTACAGGAGCCACCTGCGGCTAGAATAGTGCCATTAGCGCACGCTGTTGGAGATGTAGTATTGACAGTGGTGCCAGCAGGCCATGTAGGATAACTAATAGATAATCTCGTTGTTGGGCCAGTACCATTGTTAGTGATGACAATTTGCCTTGGGTTCCCTGTTAAGGCAGCATTTGTTCCAGTATCCTTAACCGACAACATTAAATTTGCTGTGCTGGCACTTAAAATAGGGGTGCCTTGAATCACAGTAACAGCAAGTCTATCTCTTAGATTAGGTTGATAACATTGATTGATATTTGCAGTCCCGTCAGGATTGGCCTGGCATAGGGCTGGGCCACCGGATAAACCTCTTGCAGGCAAGGCACTGCCGGTGATGGTTAACTGCAGCTGGCAGGTGTCGCTTGCTGAACCTCTGGGGCCAAGCATACAGGGGCCATTTTGACTTACCCCTGTTTGTGGTTTGAGGACCAAATTATGGGCTTTTAATGACCTGTTGCTTACGGTGTATTTTACCACGGCAGTGCCGGTTGTACTCACTGACACTCTAGGCGGGAAACTGGCGTTTGGAGTAAAACTCCATACGGGCATACCTGCCTGTGTTGCTGTGATAAAACAAAAAGTACCTAAACCGATGCCTAGTCGCGGCATTAAATCTCCTAATTTCATGATATGTCCTTATGCAATGTAGGTGCGATTAATAAACCCCCAATTGGTATGGCGGTGATTTTAAATCAGTCTATTGTTTCATGGTTGTCCTGCTGTGTTGCCAAAACTACTTTTACTCCATCTTATTCCATCCAGCAAATTCATAGCCCTGCAAGTGCACTACTTTTTAAAAATTTACAGCGAATGCATATGCCAAAGGAATGATACTGTATGTAATAAAACTACATAAAACAATTGGAATAACAACAGCTCCGCATGCTAAAACGCACGAATAGCGCTCAAATAGCGAGGATTGCTTAAAGAAACCCATGCAAAATCGAGGAGGCTTAAGGCAAGTTGAAATAAAAAAAGGCGATTTTTTGATTAGGATCTGGTTATCTGCGCCTATTAATAATCCATTATTAATATTTAATTGGTCGATTCTTTGCATCAGCAATCCCTGTGTTTTTTACTTCCAGCCGTTTGTGATTGAAAATACAATAGTACTCATAACATCTATTATGTAGGATATCTAACCAGAAAATCTTTGTGATTTCAATGATTCAATTCTAAGTCGCTCAGAAATGATTTTATTCCAACCGGCGTTATCCCATTATGTTCTGTTTCCGGTTTGTCTCTTCCTTGAATGGCAGCTATTGAATGAAATCAAGGTTTAGCAATAGATGGTGATTCATTTTGAGACGCGCAAGTTTGAAATAAATTAATTAATAAAACGAGTGGTGTAGCTATTAATGTCAATGCAACTGCTGTTCCGAAACGAGCAACCTCCAAAGGAAGAGCAATACTGTATGCTAAAATTTGAAATAGAAAATTGGTATTGTCGGCTTCATGCAATAATTTGCGAGAAATTAAGGGAAATATCAGGAAATCTAATAAGCCTTTGGATGTGATACAATAATATCCCATTGTATAATGGTGACCAATAAGAAAATCAAAAACAGAGCTAATGTCTATTTCACTTAGTTTCCAGGAGGAAGTTACTTCAGACAGGGTACGATCAACTATTTCTTTGCCATTTAGGGTTTCATCTACAGAATAACTTGGGTAATAGACCCCTGATTTTGAAGAGAAAGGGTTTAATGATCTAAAAAATGAAGACATCTCTCTCACCGAGAACTACTTAAATAGTGCTAAATTTTAATCCATCTCTATATTAATGTAAACAAAATACATCTTGCCTGTAACTTTGACCCGGATGCATGATAATTAAGTTAGCTCTACAGTTGACCTAAGGTATCCTATATCTTGAACGATGACACGGTAGCGCTTTGAGCAGATAAGTTCTTTGCAATCTTTCTTTGATTGACATTTGGTCAACAAGAATTAAAATATATCAAAACAAGTCAACAAAGGTAGAAACATGCAAGCCAGAATGAACAAAATTATAAGGGGTTCGTTTGTGGGAACGGCATTAGGCGGTTTTGCTAGCCTGATTAACTTAGCCTTCATAGCTCGTCATACAGGGGTTGTACCCAGTGATGATGAATTAATTCTCCCTCTTTCATTGTTAATGTTGAGTGCCTCGGTTGGCTTCACTTACGGTTTAATGGAATGGGTACCGCCTACTTTCGTAAATCCACTTCAAGAAAAACTAGAGAAAGCCAGATTTACAGGTTCATTGCCTGATTTTGTTAAAGACCCCATATACCTTGATGTCAAACTCGAGGCTGTTTTAACAAAAACTGAAAAAAATTCTGCTACATACTCGATAAGCAAACATAATTATGATTCCATTATGTGTAACACCAAGCGTTGTCCTATTTCAAATCTTCCTTTGCTAGGTTGCATCCCTAACAAAAATCTGGACGCTGCGATTACTGAATGGGTTGAGCGAATCGTCAAAGGAAGTGAGGCTTATTTCAAATCTTTACATGCTACAAATAAAACTGTCACTGAAAAACTACCTTTTGCCCCATTGAATCGTCATGATAAAAAGTTAATTAATTATTCAGGCCTAATTCCCCTTCCCCTATGGATGCTATGTTGTTACTCCCATACTATCATGGAAAATCCGGTTACAGATCCTGATACAGGTGAAACATTTGATAAAAAATATTTCAATGACATGAAGGCGCTTAATCCCGCTTTAAAAGAGCCTCTTCCCAATTTTGCATTACGTGATGCGATTGAAGATTGGATGCAATTTATTCAAGACTACAAGCAAACACAAGCTCAGAATCAGCATGTTTTCTTTCAACCGCAGGAAGAAAATCAACAGGGGTCAACCGTTGCTTTTGCTATCAAGTAAACTGAATAGTTTTATAAATTAACGCCTGTTTAATTTTTTAAATAACTTCAAATTATGCCTCTTGCTAAGAGGCAATTCATTCTAATCTAACAATATATTTCACTTCAAAATATATCATTTTGTATTAAAACGCTATATTCTTTGTATTTTTTGGAGGATATATGGGCATAGTAAAAATTTCTGAGGAGTTGCATGAAGCAACCAAGCTGATGGCAAGAGCAATGAGTCGCTCGATTAATTCTCAAGCAGAATATTGGATTCGAATAGGGAAACTGGCGGAGGAAAATCCATCGATCACTTATTCTGAAATTCTCAAAATTTTAATAAATCAAGCATCATCAGGTGAAATACGCGATGTTAGTGAAGACCTCTGAAGAAATAGAAAAAATGCGAGTTGCCGGTAATTTGGCTGCATCAGTACTTCAAATGATAGAGCCTTATGTGACCGAAGGCACAAGCACTAATGAGTTGGAACGAATTTGTCGTCAATATATTCTCGAAGATTTAGGTGCCATTCCTTCAACATTAAATCATTATGGGTTTCCAGCATGCATTTGCACGTCCATAAATCATGTGGTTTGCCATGGCATCCCTTCGGATAAAAAACTTAAAAATGGCGATATTATTAATATCGATGTAACTGTACAGAAAAATGGTTACATTGGGGATACTAGCAAAATGTTTCTCATTGGCAATGTAAAACCTTTTGCTAAAAAATTAGTAGAGGTTTCACAAGAATGTTTATATAAAGCGATTTCGCTAGTACGACCTGGGGTTTATCTTGGCGATATAGGCAACGTAATCCAAACACATGCAGAACAGCATCGATATTCAGTTGTGCGAGAGTATGGTGGTCATGGAATTGGTCGCTCCATGTGGGAAGAACCGGATGTTATGCATTTTGGCAAACCAAATACCGGTTTACAACTACAAGCAGGAATGACTTTTACTATTGAACCAATGCTCAATTTGGGTAGTAAAGATATCAAAACGCTAGGTGATGGTTGGACTGTTGTCACCAAGGACCATAAGTTATCGGCTCAATGGGAGCATACAATTTTAGTTACAGATAATGGGTCTGAGATACTTACCTTAAGGGCAGAGGAGCGAGTATAGAGGGGCTCTAAAAGGGGCGAGAGGTTGTGGTAATCCTGGTTGTTGGCAACCAGGTTACTTTCTTCTCACCTAAATTTATATAATCAAGAAATACTCAAGGATTTATTGGTGGCAAAACAGTGGTGTTCTGTTCTTTTGTGGAATGATTTTGTTTAAATCCCTGTACGCAACGCCATAATTCATCACCTCGCCAGGTTTTTGCCTCATTTTGATATAACGCTTGTGAAAGAAACTGGATTTGTTTTTTAAAGTTTAGCTCACTGACCAAGCGCTCTAAGTCTGTTAGATTGAGTAATGTGGCATCTGGCCAGTGGCGGTTCGCCCATTTTAATAATGCGTCACGAGCAAGCTGGGGATTGCCTTGCTGGCATGCAGCGTGTAAAGCTTTCATGGCTTTTTTATACGCTCGTTTTTTAGTTTGTGGTTTGCGTTTTTGCCAACCCCATAAGCCTAAAGTAATGAGCCAGGCGCATGCAAAAAAAGTGGTGAGGATCCACGGCCATTTATCAAAGGACTGGGGCAGGTTCGGCAGCTTTTCCATGAGTGAGGATTGTTGATTTGGAATGGCTGGTGATAGGGTTTTCGCGGTTGCTGGTGCATTGGCTGAAGGTAGGACTTCCAGTGTTTTTGATGGCAAGGTGGCAAACTCTTCTTTGCCAGTTTGGATATTAAACCAAGGCAGTTTTAATTCTGGAATCGTCACTTTGCCATTTTTATTAAATAAGTAAGTGACTTTAATCGTGGTATTACTAACAATTTCGCCTTGGCTAATTTGGTTGTTTTCTTTTCCTCTTTCTGGGTAAACATTAAAAGCATCAGTTTCTGCAAAGTTGAGTGTAGGTAATAATTGTGCAGGTATTCCGACCCCTTCAATAGTTACTGTTCGAACTAAAGTGCCGCCTTGGCTAATGGTTGAGCCAGTGTTTTCATATTCTTCTGTTAGTTTCACTTGTTTGGCTGGAAGCCATATTTTTCCAGTATACTGCGGAGGTATGGGTTGTACATGCAATGTGATGGGCTTATTTTTCGTAGTAATGCGTTGCGGATCAAAGCCATAAATTAAGGCTGTAAAAACAGGTGGGCTAATTTTTAAAGGGCCGCTTTTTTGGGGAAAAATTGCATAACTTTGCTCTTCAGCCAAATACTGCGTATTATTTTTTTGCACTTGATAACGTCTTCCATTTCCCAAAGGGATCAATAAAGCGTTTTCTACTTTAGGCGGTTGATAATTGGCATCTAATAACTGCTTGGAGTTATATAAAGTGACTTTGTAAATAATCTCCTGATTTACGTAGGGTTTATTATCACTAACCTCAGTTGTTAAAAGAATATCTTGCTGAGCACCAAATGTGTCGGGCGATTTTTGCGGGTTAGCATCGGTAGTGACGTTAATGGTTAAGGGTTTGGTTTGCTCAGCGCCTACTTTAATGGGGGGGATAGTCAGCATTCCTGCTTTTTGCGCTTTTAAAGAAACAATCCAGGTGCTGCTTGATGCCGTTTGGCCGTTAATAATGGAGTAATTAACGCTGCGCTCTGTTCCTATGATTAAAAAATCTTTGCGTAACGGGGTCAAATCTGGAATTCCACTGCCAGTTTGCAGGTTATTTTGGGTCAAAATTAGTTTAAAAGGTTCATCAAAGTTGACTTGGGAAGGTTCAATTTCAATTTGAACTTCTGCTTTGGCTACCATACTAAATAAAAACAATAATCCAATTAGTAATTTTTTCATTGATACCACCCTTGCTGTCTTCTTAAATGATCACGCAAAAATTTTTCTCGCATTAATCCGCCGGGATCATCCGGTATTAACTTTAACCATTGTTCTTTTGCTTGTTGCTTCTCACGTTCTGATTCAGCATCTTGTTGTTCTTTGTTTTGCTGCTCTTTGTTTTGCTGCTCTTTGTTTTGCTGCTCTTTGTTTTGCTGCTCTTTGTTTT
>CAZTYT010000002.1:15419-37872 GCA_964618245.1 uncultured Legionella sp.
TGTTTTGTTGCTCTTTGTTTTGTTGCTCTTTGTTTTGCTGCTCTTTGTTTTGTTGTTCTTTGTTTTGTTGCTCTTTGTTTTGTTGCTCTTTGTTTTGTTGCTCTTTGTTTTGTTGCTCTTTGTTTTGTTGCTCTTTGTTTTGTTGCTCTTTGTTTTGTTGCTCTTTGTTTTGCTGCTCTTTGTTTTGTTGCTCTTTGTTTTGTTGTTTTTTCAAAAGATCTTCAAGCAACTTACGATTAAAAATAGCATCACTGTTTTGGGCATTGAGCGATAATGCTTTATCATAGGCTTTTATTGCCTCCTGGTATTTTCCTAATTGGGCAAGGGCATTACCTGCGTTGTAGTAACCTTCTGCAGTTTGTAAATTTTTATAGAGTTCGGCTGCCTGTGAATAATCCCCAGCTTTATATGCTGCCGTAGCTGCCCAGTCATCACGGTTAAAAGTTATTTGAGCTTCTTTGTATTTTTTTTGTAGCATTAATTTTTGCCCTTGCTGATTAGGCGTCTGCCACAGATCGTGCCATTGGAATCCAGTGGCTGATAATGGGAAAAAAGAGACGATTAAAATAACAAGATAACGAGTCATACCATAATCCTCTGGATCCATCCTCTTCGAAAGACAGGCAAGAGTAATAATAGAGCAGGAATTAAAAACCAGCGCCCTTCATCTCGCCATAAAGGAATATCTTGATCTTTAGCAAGCTCAAATTGTTTTTGTTCACTGGCATTTATCCATTGCTTCAAATCACTGCTATCCGAAGTATATTTTATTACTTCTCCATCACCTGACTGTGCAAATCGTTGAAATAATGGATTGATATTCTGCTCTGCCCTTATTGGCATAATGGATGACGAAATACCAGATTCCGTTAATATATGCGCACGAGTAATGGCCTCTGCAGAAGGGGAGTCAGCTGTTAATACCAGGATTTGTCCTTGTTTAAACCCTGCTTCTTGAATTAAATGACTGGCCTCTTTTAAAGCGCTATCCAGATTTTGCCCTTTCACCGGCATGATATCTGGGGTTAGCGAAGATAAAAGAGACGAAATTGTTTTGCCATCATCAGTCAAAGGAGAAACAACAAAGGGTTCGCTAGTAAAAGCAATTAATCCAAATTGACCAATATCTTTATGCTCAAAAAGATCATGTAACTTAAATTTGGCTCGACTCAGGCGATCCGGAGATAAATCGGTAGCAAGCATATTATCGGACATATCAAGTATAATAACTCGAGGCTGTATGGGCTTATAGGTTCGCACTGGTAATTTATACCAGGCAGGACCGGCAATACTCAGGATCATAAACAGTAGGCTTAAGAGTAGGCATGCCAATGCACTTATTCGTTGTTTTTGTCCTTTTTTATGCATCAAATGTTCAAGGAGGTGGGGATCACAAACCTCAGACCAGGCGCGCAAACTGGGCTTCTGACGCCATAAAATAGTTGCCAAACCAATTAAAGGAATGAACATTAAAAGCCACCATGGCCTTAAAAAATGAAAATGAGCAATCATGATTTTATACTCCCGCCATTACTGCTTAGAGAGCTGATGCGAAAGCGCAAACCTGTTTTTCTTACAAGCCAATAGCAACTAAGTAAGATCGCAAGGGCAACAAACCAGGGATAATATTCAATTTGTGGGCGTATAGTTGCTTGTTCCTGACTTACGGTTTCTAATTGGTTAATCGTTTTATAAATATTATTAAGTGTTTCTGCATCAGTAGCTCGAAAATAACGCCCATTCGTCAGTTGGGCTATTTTTTCCAAAGTTTCTTCATCCAGATCAGCCGCCGCGTTTTGCATTAGGAAGTCATTGGTAATGATATTGGGATCAGCTGCTGAACCTAGACCGATAGTATAAATTTTAATGTTTTCATCTTTAGCCAATTGCGCAGCTTTCAATGGGTCTAACACACCCGAATTATTAGCGCCATCCGTTAAAAGAATAATGATTTGTCCTTTAGGAGGGGCATTTTTTAAGTGTTTAACGGCTAAACCTAGCGCATCACCTATAGAGGTCGTTTTACCAGCAAGGCCAACGGTAGCATCTTCAAGACGTAAGAAGATAGTATGACGATCATAGGTTAAAGGGGTTTGTAAGTAAGCACGTGAGCCAAATAAAATCAGGCCAATTTTATCGCCAGCACGATTTTTCACAAATTGCTCAGCCGCATTTTTTACTACGGCTAATCGGCTTGCCGGATGTCCTCTTAAAGCCATGTCAGGGATTTCCATGCTTCCAGAGAGATCCAGTGCCATCATAATGTTATATCCTTCACGCTCAATTGGTCTGGGGGGGCCTATCCATCTTGGCCCTGCCAAGGCAAAAACCAGTGCAATCCAGATTAACGCAGGAATAAGCAAAGTGGCTTGTGCCGCTAATGAATACCGCTCTTGCTCATTAAAACTGGCAATAGCCGTAAAAAAAGGAACTTTTAATGCAGCAGCTAACTTGGTTTTTGCTCGCGGTAAAAGGAACCAAAAAATGGGTGGTAAAACCAATAATAGTAAAGCCCAAGGGGTAGCTAATTCAAACATGGCATTCCTCTTTGCTTAATCCAATGTTTAGCTATTTGAAAAAGTGGCTGCAGATTTAATTGATGATTAGGCATGAATGGTGCGTCTAAAAGCAGCTCTTTGACTTCATTGAAATCAAGTTGGCTACTGGTTTGATTGAGAAAACTCAGCCACGCTTCTCCATGTAAACTGGCCACTTGGGCACGTGGGTAATAAACTAAAGCGACACGTCGTAATAGCTCAGAGATAGATGCGCTGGCGATTGCTCCATCGTGGTCTCTTGCATATTGTTGTTGGTAATCGCGTAACAGTTTTAAGGCTTGTTTTTTGGCACGAGCAAAATTGTAGCGTTGATAACCGTGATAAATTAAAAATGCAATTAACAGGCAAAGAAAAATGGCAAGTATCCACCAGCCAGGTGCAGGTGGCCACCAGGAAATAGGGGGGGGTAGATGAATATCCCTTAATTGAGCCAAAGGATTGTTTTTATCCATGGGATCTCCTGGGGAATGTATAGCGGACTAATTGCGGTAAATTAGTACTTGCTGTGACTTGCGCATACTGTATGTGCAAGCGTTTGAATTGCTCTTGCAATTGTTCTATCCGCTGGTAGCAATAGTGTTGGTAGGCCATATTAACCGCGTGGATGTTAGTATTGAGTATTAACTCTTGCTGGCCATTGGTAATGGCATATTGCTGTGGCTTTGGGGGAGCTAACTCCAAGGGATCGCAGATGTGATAGGCCAGGATATCGTTATGACTGCGCAAGCGATTTAAATGTTTTTCGCAATCAATGTCTAATGAATAAAAATCACTGATTAAAATTACAATACTGCCAGGCTTTATCACTCTGCGTAAACGTAATAAGGCCTCACTCAATAATAGGGGAGACGCTTCTCGTTGTTCTAGTGTTTGCGCAGTATAATGACTTAAAGAGGCAAGTAAGGGTAGTACACCTGCTTCGCGGCTACGAGGGATAAATTCATTGTGTTCCGTGGCTGAGAAAAATACTCCGCCGACTCGGTCACCCTGTTTAACCACCGTCCAGGCTAATATTGCAGCCAGGCGGGCAGCAACTACCGATTTGAATGCGATACGTGTGCCAAAAATCATCGACGGATTAAAATCAGCCAGAATAACCACCGGCCGCTCCCTTTCTTCCTGATAAATTTTGATATGTGGTTTTCCTGTTCGTGCGGTAACACGCCATTCCATGTGGCGAATTTCATCACCTGCCTGATAATTTCTTACTTCGGCAAAATCCATACCTCGCCCTCGGAGCTTGGAGATATGATTACCAACACGAGTTGTTTTATTTTCAGGATAATAACGAACTGATTGGGCATGTCGTCGTAAATCAATCAGTTCATTTAATTGTGCAACAACACCATCAGCCATAAGTACCTCTAAATGCATTTAAATTAGGGGACTGCCACTAGGCGTAATAATGAATCAATAAAGTCATCGCTACTAATACCCTCTGCTTCTGCTTCGAAGCTTAGCAAGATACGATGCCTTAATACATCATGAGCAATCACATGGATGTCTTCTGGAATTACATAGTCACGCCCTGCCAACCATGCATGTGCTTTGGAACAACGATCTAAGGCAATTGTTGCACGAGGGCTTGCACCAAAACGTAGCCAACGGGCAAGTTCATCGCTGTATAATGCTGGATTTCTTGTTGCGATCACTAATTGGATTAAATAATTTTCCAGTGCCTCGCTCGTATGAACATTTAATACTTGTTTGCGTGCTTCAAATAGCGTTTTTTGTTGCAATTTTTCTGTCTTGGGCTTGGGTGTTGCCATTACCGCCCCCATTGCCTCTTTACGTGATAGAGCTAAAATATCCTGTTCTATTTTGGCATCAGGATAACTAATTTTTACATACATCAAAAAGCGATCCAATTGGGCTTCCGGTAAAGGATAAGTGCCTTCTTGTTCAATAGGGTTTTGCGTGGCCATGACTAAAAACAATTCTGGCAATGGATAGGTTTTGCCACCAATGGTGACTTGCCTTTCAGCCATTGCTTCTAATAAGGCTGATTGGACTTTGGCGGGCGCGCGGTTAATTTCATCGGCTAAAATCAAGTGATGAAAAATAGGCCCGGGCTGAAAAACAAAAGAACTGGTTTGTGGATGGTATACATCAGTACCAGTTAAATCACCGGGCAGCAAGTCCGGGGTAAATTGAATGCGATGGAAATCGCCTTCAACTCCATCAGACAATTCTTTTACTGCCCTTGTTTTAGCCAGGCCGGGAGCGCCTTCAACTAGTAAATGGCCATCTGCAAGCAAAGCAATAAGCAACCGAGAAATTAAGTCTTTTTGACCTAAAATTTGCGAATTCAGATGCTGGCTTAACTGCTGTATTTGATCTTGCACTGAATTTGCACTTTTACCGTGTTCTACCTGCTCCATAACTCATACCTACCAAAGTTATAAAAAAGTTATCCTAGCGTGAATTTAATCAGAAGCCAAGAGCCAATACTCCTTATAAAGTAGTGCAGAATAATCATTTGTCACTAGTGGTAATTTCTGATGTCATTATTGGTAATCAGGATGTAATTCTAACGGCATCATAAGTTGTAATCGTTCATAGAAGGAAATAATGTCTTCACAAAAAACATGTAGCTCTTGTGGGTTTTCCCATAATGCGTAATCAGCACCTTTGTGAAAAGCTTGTTGCTTTGATAAGGTTTTCAATAACTTAATCTCCTGACTAGAAAAGCCAAGATGATTATTGAGCTCTACTAGCTCCATCAGTTTTTTGTACTCTTTGATGGGGCGATGCTCATGCATACAATAGGCTTTCAACGTTAATTGAAATGCTTGATACATCAAGGAAGTAATCGGTGTTAGGATGAAAAGAGAGTCGTTTTTTTCTGAATAATTATAGTTAAGCTGCTGCAATAAATTATCAGCGGCATAGGCATGTTGAGTCGCAATAGTTAAGAGTTCTAAAGGAGATAAATAATGTTTGTCCATAAAGGAATAATCCTGATTAGTTCGATTTATTTTAAGATAATGTTAAAATTTTTATCACTAACATTATAACCCTGAATTAATTTGATGCACGAATTTATTAATAGCACTTTGCAAATTGGTACACTGACTCTTTCTCATCGGTTGATACAAGGCCCTTTGGCTGGTTATAGCTGCGCCCCTTTTCGAACTTTATTTAATCAATACATTGCCCCTGCTTATTGTGTCACTGAAATGAGTTCTGCTGCAGATATTTTGCACAAGCATTCAGTAAGCTCTCGCTATATCTATCGGGCACCACAAGAGCAGTTACTTGCCTACCAATTATCAGGCACGGAGCCTCATGTTTTAGCGCAAGCGGCTTTGCGACTACAAGCATTTGGTGCTGATCTCATTGATATAAACTGTGGCTGCCCTAAGCCCAAAATTCGCAAGAAGGGGGCTGGTAGCGCTTTGCTAGAAAAGCCGGAGCATTTAATTAGACTGGTACAAGCCGTGCGCGAAGTGATTACTATTCCATTAACGGTTAAAATTCGTATTCAGGATACAGCGGCTGATTTGGTTTTAGCTCGAAAAATTGCAGAGGCGGGGGCTGATGCGCTGATTGTTCATGGCAGACGCTGGATGGATGATTACGATGTTGCGGTTAATTTACAGAAAATTTACCAAATCAAGCGAGAAGTCAATATTCCAGTGATCGCTAATGGTGATATAGTCGATCAGGACAGTTTGCAAAAAACCATGGAAATTAGCCAATGCGATGCCTTTATGATTTCACGTGCAGGCACCGGTAAGCCATGGCTATATCAGGAATTGTTACAACAATCCAAAGTAGAAGTCAGTTTATTTGAGAAAATTAATCTTTTTATGACCCACTTAAAGGGCTTAGCTAATCTGGAAAACGAGTACAAGGCAATATTACAAAGTAAATCATTAGTTCGTTATTATTTCGGTAAATCATTAACCCATTCCCAGTTAGAGGATTATTACCGTTTGACGACTTTGCAAGAAATTGAACAATTCCTGATTAATTATTAATGGGATGTTTATTGTATTTAAAATGAAAAATATGTATAATAGTGAATCTATTTGGTTTGAGTAAAGACGGTCATGCCCATCATTTTACCGGAACAATCTATAAAAGATGCTCTAGATGTTTCAGGTGCTTTTGATAATTGTTTTTTTCATGCATATGCCCTTCATCTGCTGGCAAATAATCTTCCTTTGCCTGCTGATTTATTTACCTTTGAGTCCATTTTAGGTGAAGACAGTTTTGCCAAAAAATTGCGGAAATTTTTTCCTGATCACCAAGCTTTTTCTATATTTAACGAGTATTGGAAGCGAGCACACCCTTCCCAAGAGCCTGTTTCCCCTCATTTTATCGTAGAGAAAACATTAGTGCTTGGTTTTATTTTGCGTGAATGGTTTGCCACTCAACTGATTCAATCATCGAATGCCCAAGATCAATTAACTTTAGACGCTATTTCTGCCTTTCAATCTTATAAAGGATTTAGAGAAAGTATCGAATGCGCTGAGCTTTTAGGCTCAGAACGCGGTGTTTTATATACTGCCAACCTGGATTTTTTAGAGTATTTTGTGGCGCGTCCCAAGGCTCAGTTAACAGAGGAAGAAAGCGATTTCGAGAAATATTTTCGCGATAATGACAATGACGAAGAAAAAGCGTTAACCGCTTATTGGTACGCAGCAGGTTACTTCAATTATTGTCGTCAATGTGCTTTACCCAATAATAAGCTTTCTTACAAAGATATTTCTCCAGTAATGGAGCTCAATGCACAAGCAGTAATTATTTATAGTTCTCGGGGAGAAGTTATCCATGAAATTCCGGCAAATGCTGGTAGCGCGCAAATGGCCTTGGTACTTAATGAAGGGGAAGGTCATTATCATTTAGTAAAGACAGAGCTTAGTGCTGATTTGTTGGCTGAATATCAGGCGAGTTACGATCAATATAAAAAAGATCGGGCAACCATTCTTGCGTCAGAAGAAGATCGATTTACCCTGAGTTCTACTATGCCTTCTTTATTAGTGGGAGCTATTTGTCCTGCGGAGCACCTTGCTGACCCGTTTACTTTGCTTTGGCAAAAATTAGATGATATGAGCCAGTTTCTTGTGGATTATGAACAAAATGTGCGTATTGCTAAAGCCAGGAGTCAGATTAACACAGCGCTCTTTTCGCTTGAACTGCAAGTAAGTCAAATTCCTTCTCATTTTGCATTAGCAGCAAACACCGCGCTGCAACTTTTACAAGAGTTGCAAAATACTCAAGATGAGTATTTTAGGCAATTGAATTTTGCAGATAATAATACTATTACTTTAAGTCAAGAATTTATAAAAAATTGTATTGGGTTAATTGATACAGCAAAACCTGTTTTGGAACGTGATTTAGCTTGGGGTGATTACCTTCAAAATGTAATTAAAAAAATAGCAAACGCATTAATATGGTTAGCTTCAGTGGGAAATATCCATTCTTTTTTTACCCCGAAGCGCTCAGCCTTAGTCCAGGCTTTTGAAAAAACTCAGGATGTTTTGCAGGGGCTAGCAATAAAGGACATAGAGGCAGAGCCTATTCCTGAAGCAGCTAATCTCTCTAATAGTTAGTTAAAGTTTTATAACCCTCGCCCACCATCTACTTTGAGAATTTGTCCGGTAATAAAAGGATTTTCTGCCAAAGCTAAAACTGCCTGGGCTATAAATTCAGGTTGACCATGACGTTTTAAGAGCGTTTGAGAAATAATTTTTTCCTGGATAGTTCGGGTTAAACTATTGGCATTTTCTGGCCATATAATTGCACCAGGCGCCACTGCATTCACTCGAACTTGAGGCGCAAATTCGCGTGCCAAACTTTTAGTTTGCATTTCCAGGGCAGCTTTGCTTTGGCAATAAATAGAATATCCCGACAATGGTTTTTCTGCATGTGTGTCCGTGATATTGATAATGGCACCTTCACGTTGTGCTAATAATGGATATGCCGCCATACTGAGTAAGAATGGGGCTTTGACATTCGTATTAAAAAGTAAATCCCAGTCTTGGGCACTCAAATCATGGCGTTCTGTGCGAATAAAAATAGATGCATTATTTACTAATAGATCCAGACTACCTGTCCAACCACAAATGCTTTGCATGATATTTTCTGAGCTGCAAGGTTCAGTTAAATCGCTTTGTAGCACAAAAGCACTATTTATCCGTTCGTTGTTAAGTTGAGCGGCTAAGACGTGCGCTTCTGCCAAAGTATTATGACAATGGATAACTACTTTATAACCCGCTCGATGCAGTTCTTTGACAATGGCTGCGCCAATCCGCCGCGAACTTCCAGTGACTAAAGCTGTTTTTGCTTCTTGTGTGTTGCCTGGATTCAAGGTATGTTCCCCGTTTTAAGCAGCCTATGGCAAAGGCAACTTTTTTGTTAAGATCATTAGTATGAATATATTACAGATATTACAAGCCCAACTTGACCAACAGCAGGCTATCCCTTTTGTGGATTTTATGCAACTGGCATTATATGCCCCTAATGCGGGGTATTATAGTTCCGGGCTACAAAAATTAGGCAAACATGGTGATTTTACTACCGCACCTGAACTAAGCCCGTTGTTTGGAAAAACGCTGGCTAACCAATGTCAACAAATTTTAACGACACTGGAGTCACCTGTTTTATTTGAGTTTGGGGCAGGAAGCGGGGCGTTATGCGTGGCCTTGCTTGAGCAACTTGAGACACTGAACTGTTTGCCGGTAACTTATTTTATCTTGGAAGTAAGCGCTAATTTACGCCAGCGCCAACAAGAATTAATTCAGCAAAAAATACCGCATTTGGCTCCTAAAGTCGTTTGGCTGGATCAATGGCCACAGGCTCCATTTAATGGGGTGGTTATTGCCAATGAAGTGATGGATGCTATGCCGGTACATCGTTTTATGCAAACGGAACAAGGTTTATTGGAAAGTTATATTACCCTTGATGAAACCCGACAATTAAAAGAAATTTTTAAACCTTGTCAAAATAAACGTTTACAAGACTATGTTGCTCATCGATTGCAGTTGGAAACAATGCCTTACCTTTCTGAAGCTAATTTATTTCTGGATGATTGGATCCTTAATATTTATCAGATGCTCAATGAAGGTGCCGTTTTGTTAATTGACTATGGGTTTCCCCGTCATGAATATTATCACTCCGATCGCAGTCAAGGGACGTTGATGTGCCATTATCAACATCAAAGCCATCCTAATTTTTTATTGCATCCAGGAGAGCAAGATATTACCGCCCATGTGGATTTTACCCATGTGGCTGAAGCAGGGCAGCAAGCCGGTTTTCATGTGGCAGGCTATACTAATCAGGCGGCTTTTTTGCTGGCGAACGACTTGCTAAATTTACTCCATTCGCTGGATAATGACGTAGAACAAGTTCAAGCCAAACAGGCAATTAAACAACTTACTTTACCTAGTGAAATGGGGGAGCTATTTAAAGTGATTGCCTTAACCAAACAAATGGGAATTCCTTTAAAAGGGTTTCAATTATTAGATAAACGAGTCACCTTATGAAGATAAAAAGATACCTGACGACGGTCGAACTACAAAAAGAAGCAATGAAATTTTCTGCTGGTCATACTACCATTTTTTCTGCGACCGAAAGAGAGCCTTTGCATGGTCATATGTATGGTGTCTATTTGGCTTTAACGACTTGGGTTGAAGAAAATGGAATGACATTTGATTATCGTTATTATAAAGAACGTATTCATAAATTATGTCGTTTTTTAAACCAAACCTTTTTAATGCCGCAATTTTCACCTTTCCTCGAATATGCAGAAGATGAGGAATATTATTATTTTACGTTTAACCATAAAAAAATTCCTTTCTTAAAAGAGGATGTAACTTTATTGCCAGTTACCAATATTACTGTCGAAGAATTATCGCGCTGGTTTGTTAACGAATTGATTAAAGATACGCAAGAACTAGACCGGCATCGAATTGAAAAGGTCGTCGTGAAAGTTTTTTCTGCACCCGGCCAATCAGCAAGCCATGAATGGCATCGTACTTGATGGATAAGGTTTATCAGGTTTGTATTCCGCATACAAGCCGTGATTTTTTTGATTATCAAGCTAATGAAGGAGAAACACCCTGTGTTGGCGCACGGGTATGGGTGCCTTTTCGCAAACAAACGCGCTTAGGTATTGTGGTGGGGCATGGGATGCAACAACCAAATATGGCCCTGAAAACCATAGCAGAAGTGATTGATCGAAAACCACTTATTGATGAGGACATGCTGGCTTTATGTGATTGGGTCAGTCGCTATTACCAGTCTCCCTTATCCGAAGTATTACCCTTGGCTGTGCCTAAAAAATATCGTCAAGGAGCGATTTGCCAGCTGCCAGTAAGTGATTTTTATCATTTAAATATGCCAGTTGAAGAGGCTAAAAAATTAGTTCCTGCTCGTGCCCGTAAGCAATTAGAATTGATTGATTTTATCAGTACGCAAACTGAGCGGGTGAGCAAACAATGTTTAACTCAGAATGGTTTTTCTTCCAGTCAACTACTTGCCCTATTGGCATTAAAAATACTTACCTTATCTCAAGAAACTCTTTTACCTATTCCTTCGCAAGTGGATTTAGAGCCTCCTCTACCATTAAATCCAGAACAGGCAGTTGCAGTAGCAGCGATTCTTGAACATTTGCAACATTATCAATGTTTTTTATTGCAAGGTATTACAGGCAGTGGCAAAACGGAAGTTTATTTGCAAGTGATAGCCCAAGTTTTGCAAGAGGGAAAACAGGTTTTAGTCTTAGTGCCAGAAATTGGTTTAACACCGCAATTAGTCTCTCGCTTTACCGTCCGTTTTCCGCAACCGCTTACAGTGATCCATTCTAATTTAAATGAATCCGAGCGGCAAATTGCCTGGCAAATGGCTAAAGAAAATAAAGTAAGTGTGGTGATTGGTACGCGCGCAGCGATTTTTACCCCCATGCCGAAGTTGGGTTTAATTGTCATAGATGAAGAGCATGATGCTTCTTTAAAACAAATGGAAGGCGTGCGTTATTCTGCTCGTGATACGGCTTTAATGCGGGCGCATTTGGCTAATATCCCGATTATTTTAGGTTCTGCAACACCAAGCCTTGAAAGTAAACACAACGCCAAATTAAATAAATACCAACTATTGCGCTTGAACCATAAGGCATTGACTACAAATCCTTTGCATTACCAGTTAATTGATTTGCGGTCGCAAATAATGCAGGAAGGTTTAGCCTTGCCTACTTTAAAATTAATTCAAGAACATCTGCAAAAGCAAAATCAGGTTTTGGTTTTTATTAATCGCCGCGGTTTTGCTCCGGTTTTATTATGCCATCAATGTGGATGGATGGTGGATTGCCGCGCTTGTGATAGCCATTTAACCCTTCATCGCCAAGCAAACCAAATGATTTGCCACCATTGTGGGCTCGTGCAAAAAATTCCAAGCCACTGCCAATGTTGCCAAAGCAGGGAATTGGTTCCTATCGGTACAGGGACTCAACGAGTCTATGAGTTTTTGCAGGCTTATTTTCCCCAATATCAAGTAATGCGTATTGATAGGGATACCGTACGTAAAAAAAATGCTTTGGATGAAGAATTAGCAAAAATTCACCGCGGAGAGGCTCAACTATTAGTGGGAACACAAATGTTAGCTAAGGGACATCATTTTCCTCGACTCTCTTTGGTTGTTGTCCTGGATATTGATGCTGGTTTTTACAATCAAGACTTCCGTGCAATGGAGCAACTAGGCCAATTGTTAACCCAAGTAGCAGGGCGTGCTGGGCGTGCAGCGGAAGCAGGGCAGGTACTTATCCAAACGCATAAACCGGAACACTCCTTACTGAATTTATTAATTCAACAAGGGTATGATGAATTTGCTGATTCCTTATTAACAACTCGTCAGCAAGCACAATTACCCCCCTTTCATTATTTGGCAGTTATCAGGGCTCAAGGACGTATGAGTGGGAATGTATTGAAATTTTTGCATGCAGCAAAAGAGCAAATCCAAAACCAAACACTTACCGTAATGGGGCCTGCGCCTGCGCCTTTACCACGCAAGGCCAATCAACATCGTATGCAGTTATTAGTAAAATCGTCCTCACGAAAAATGTTGAAAATCGCTTTGACACAATTACGTGAGTGGTTAACAATGAATAAATTAGCTAATGGTATTCGCTGGAATGTTGACGTTGATCCAATGGACTTATCATGAACCCAAAAAACCTTACTGTACATGAGAAAATTTTTGCAATTGCCTGGGGGGATATGGATGCTTTGGGCCATGTAAATAATGGGCGATATTTTGATTATTTTCAGGAAGCACGTATTGAATGGTTACGTGAACTGAATATTACGATGACAGAAAAAACTGGCCCAGTTGTTGTGCATGTTGCTTGCACGTATTTAAAGCCGGTGGTGTACCCAGCCACCCTCACCATACGCTCTAAAGTACAAAATATTGGCCGTACCAGCATGGTAATGGAGCATGATGTGTATCAAGAGGGAGTCTTAATGGCTCAAGGTATTTCCAAAGTCGTTTGGGTCGATTATACCTTGGGAAAATCAATACCTTTGCCAGATACGATGCGCAATTTGTTGACTCCTGAGCGGTAATACATAGTGCGGCACATTTATTGTTATTAGCATAGGCAGAAAAAGTAGCAGCAATTATATTCCTGCTCAGAACAAATTCCGGTGGTTTGACCACCTGAAGTTCTTTGAATCCCCGCGGCATCGACCCTGAGAGATCCTCTCAAAATTTAACCATCTCAATTGACTCACGAAACCCCACGGCATCGACCCTGAGAGAATTTAACCATTTCTTATGTTTTGTCCTCTGAAATCCAACGAATCCCCGCGGCATCGACCGCGGGGTCCACTCTAAACTACAAATGGGCGACTATTTTTAAGCGTTCACCTCCGCTTAATAGAAAAGATTTTATCTCTCAACATAGCTAAAATGGGCCCCGCGGTCGATTGCCGCGGGATTGAGAAGTCAAAGAGATAGTTAATTTTTGTGAACATCTTTCAGGGAAAGAGAGGAAATATTCAGTTTTTCTCTTACACCGCAATAGGCGCTTTGATCGCCGGATGTGATTGATAATTTGTAAACTCAAAATCCTCATAAGCATAATCAAATAAGGAAGCAGGCTTACGTTTAATTGCTAATGTGGCTAAGGGCAATGGTTCTCGCTCCATTTGGGTACGTGCTTGTTCAAGGTGGTTAAGATACAAATGGCAATCCCCACCTGTCCAAATAAACTCACCGGCCTCCAAACCACACTGTTGAGCTACCATGTGAGTGAGTAAGGCATAAGAGGCAATATTAAAAGGTACACCCAGGAACACATCAGCAGAACGTTGATAGAGTTGGCAGGAAAGGGTATTGTTTGCTACATAAAATTGGAACAAGGCATGGCAAGGCATCAAGGCCATGGCATCAAGTTCACCTACATTCCAGGCGCTCACAATAAGGCGACGCGAATCAGGATTCTTTTTAATTTGCTCCATAATATCACTTAGCTGGTCAATATGGCGTCCATCAGCAGTAGGCCAACTTCGCCATTGCTTGCCATACACTGGGCCTAAATCGCCATGGCTATCTGCCCATTCATCCCAGATAGTAACGCCATGATCATTTAAATATTTAATGTTCGTGTCACCGTTTAAAAACCAGAGCAACTCATGGACGATACTGCGGGTATGTAATTTTTTAGTGGTCACCAAAGGAAAGCCTTGGCGCAAATCAAAGCGCATTTGATAACCAAAAACGGATAAAGTGCCAGTTCCTGTACGGTCTGTTTTTTTAGTTCCTTGTTGTAAAATGTGCTCTAATAACTGCAAATAAGTTTTCATCGTTTAACCCACCATAGCCAAAGCCCCAATAATAACATGGGAATTGATAAAATTTGACCCATAGTCAGCCATCCAAATGCGAGATAACCCAATTGGGGATCGGGTTGCCGGAAGCATTCGGCAATTAAGCGACAAATCGCATAGCCGATTAAAAATACGGCAGATACTCGGCCAATTGGACGTGGTTTGCTAGCATAGCACCAGACCACAATAAATAAAATTACTCCTTCCAGGGTAAATTCGTAAAGTTGAGAAGGGTGTCTTGGCTGGTCATCCACGTGCGGATAAATCATGGCCCAGGGCACATCAGTGACTCTGCCCCAAAGCTCGCCATTGATAAAATTGCCAATCCTGCCTGCACCTAAACCAATCGGCACTAAAGGCGCAATAAAATCGCCCACTTCCCAAAATGCTTTATGGTATTTGCGCGCAAAAAACACCAGCGCCAAAATAACGCCCAGTAAACCACCATGAAAAGACATCCCACCTTCCCATATTTTAAATAATGACCAGGGAGCGTGAATGAATTCAGGGAAATTATAAAAAAGCATGTAGCCTACCCGGCCGCCAATAATAACTCCAAGTGCGGCATAAAAAATCAGATCACTGATTTGTTCGGAGGTCCAGTTTAATTGGTAATGTTTGGCTCGCCAATGGCCAAGCATCCAGGCACTGATAAATCCTAATAAATACATTAAACCATACCAATGCACTTGAATTGGGCCTAGAGAAAAGGCTACCGGATTGATATAGGGGTAGGTGAACATAGACTTTAATCCTTTAAAAGAGCATTTTCAGTGCGGTTAAGATTAAAATGACGATAAAACCATATCGTAATTGCTGTATTGGTAAGGTATAACTCAGTCGTGCACCAACAGGAGCGGTAATACTGCTAAAAATAGCCACCAATATAACTGCTGGCCAATAGACATATCCAGTGGCATAGGAAATATCTTGGGTCGCATAATAACCCGTTAGGATAAATACGACTGTCCCAACCAGAGCAACGGTTAACGTACATAAATTGGAAACTGCTGCAATTTTTCGTATGGCTACACCACAGTAGGTAAGGTAGGGAATGATTAAAATACCGCCACCAACCCCCAAAAGCCCGGATTTAAAGCCAATCAAAAAACTAACCAGACGATTAATCCAATTGGCAGGAAATTTTTCCGGATGGGTTACTTTAACATCCGTAATCATTTTAATAGCTACGCCAAGCAAGAAGATTGCAAAAAAAAGCTTTAACCAATAAGTAGAAATCCATTGCGCTGCTAAAGCACCAGCGCAGGTGCCTATTATAATGCCAGGCCATAATTTATTATAAACTCCCCACAATATATCCCCCATTTTGGCATGTGCTTTCAATGAGGCCAAGGAGGTGATAATCATTGCGGCCAAGGAAGAGCCAGCAGCAGCGTGCATCAGGATCTCATTTGGGATAAGTTGTGTCTGTTGAAATACGAACAGTAAGCCAGGGACAACAATGAGGCCGCCACCTATGCCCAATATACCTGCCATCAAACCAGCAAATACACCAATAAGCGCATAAATAAAACCATGAAGTATGAAGGGTGTTAACATAAGGATTTCCCTACTCTGATTAAGCTTCCCAAACCTTCAATTTCCAAGGCTTTTTCTAAATGCAAACGTATTTCTGTTGGATGCTCAAACTCCAGTACTTCGGCAAGAATTTTACGCGCGTTAGCAATAGCAAAATTACGAATGACCCATTTTACTCTTGGTAGGCTGGAGGAGTTCATGCTTAGCGTATCAAAGCCCATTGCGATCAAGAGAATAACCGCTAAAGGATCACTGGCCATCTCGCCACAAATACTGACTTCAACACCTGCTGCATGACCACCTTCTACTACTTTAAGTAAGATGCGGAGCATGGCCGGGTGCATGGAATCGTATAAACCGGCAACCCGGGCATTATTGCGATCCACGGCCAGAAAATATTGAGTTAAGTCATTACTACCTACTGAAATGAAATCTACCCGTTTCGCAATTTCTCGAGCAAGATAGGCTGCTGCAGGAACCTCAATCATTACTCCAAGCTTTGGTTTAACAATGGCACAACCTTCTTCCAATAGTTCTGCAAAGGCTTGATCGATCAAATAAGAAGCCTCTTCAATTTCGCTTAGCGTAGTGACCATGGGTAGCATAATGCGCAGGTTGTTTAGTTCTTCACTGGCTCGCATCATTGCCCGCACTTGCATCAGGAACACATCTGGGTGATCCAGCGTTACCCGAATGCCTCGCCAACCTAAATAAGGGTTGTCTTCTTCTACTGGAAAATAAGGAAGTACCTTATCGCCGCCAATGTCTAAAGTACGCATCGTGACAGGACGGGGCGCAAATGCTTTGAGCGTTTGCCGATAAATAATAGTCTGCTCATCTTCGGAAGGAAATTGATCACGACTCATAAAAGGGACTTCCGAGCGATATAAACCTACGCCCTCTGCCCCTACACTCATGGATAAACCTGCATCCAGTGCCAAACCTGTATTTACCTGTAGGGATATTTTATAACTATCAGTAGTTTCTGCAGGCTTATCACGCAAGCTCACCAAACTTTGATTCAATGCCTGCTCTTCTTGCTCGAGTCGTTTAAATTCTATAAGTACTGATTTAGAAGGTGAAATATGCACCTGGCCATAATAGCCATCTGCAATAATGGCTTTTCGTGATACAGCCTCCAGTTTTAAACCGCGAACGCCCATCACGGTAGGCACACCTAAAGCGCGTGCCAGAATGGCAACATGCGAATTATTAGAACCTTTGGCCGAAACAACACCCGCCAAGCAACCTTCGGGCACTTCAGCAAGCGCCGATGCAGTGACTTCTTCACCAACTAAAATAGTACGCTTCGGATAAGTTATTTCTTCATGTTGAGACCATTGCAATGCTGCTAAAACGCGTCGACCCAAATCACGAAAATCACTGGCTCTTTCTCGCAAATAAGAATCTTCCATGCTTTCAAATTGAGCAATATGTTTTTTGATTACGGTGGCTAATGCGGCTTGCGCACTGATTTTTTCTTCGCGGATGACCTGTTCAACCTCAGCTCCCAGGCTATCTTTATCCAGAATACGTAGATAAACGTCAAACAGGGCATGCTCTTCTTCAGCAACGATAGCTTTCATCCGTTTACCCAAGCGCATCATGTCTTCACGAGTGGTTTCTAGCGCTTCGTAAAACGTATGAATTTCTTCTTCCAGTGTTTCGACGGGATGACGAGGGACCGCATCAATATCTGCCTGTGGGTAGACAACCACTGCCGTACCAATACCAATTCCAGGAACCGAGCCAATTCCGACCAACGCAGTCGAACCAGTATCTAATTTATCAACGCCCCCCAAGCTTTTCTTGGGTTGTGTCAATTCAGCCAGTTCACCAGTGGCTTCTGCATGGGCAATGATTCCACCTAGCTGTGCAGCTAGGGTAATTAAGAACGATTCTTCCGTATCATCAAAACAACGTTGTTCAGCTTGTTGGACAATTAATACCCCATAGAGTTTGCGATGTTGAATGATGGGCACGCCCAAAAAGGCGCTGAAGCGCTCCTCGCCTAATAGCGAATGTTGATAAAAATCAGGATGGGCTGGGGCATTTTCCAGATTGATAGGCTCTTCACGCCGGCCTACCAGGCCAATTAGTCCACTGTCGATAGAAATACGCACGCGGAATTCAGCTTGCTTATTTAAGCCCTCCGTTGCAATCAGTACGTATTCAGCATGTTTGGTATCAATAAGGTAAACGGAGACGGCCTCGGCATTAATGGCTTTGTTAATTTGTTTCACCAAAATTCCAAGCGCGTCAGAAAGCTGTTGCGCTGCGGTGACTTCTTGAACTATGCGTTTAAGTACCTTGAGCATCTCTGCCTATGATTACCTCTTTTTTCGTTTCACCCCAAAAGGACTGCGGCGAGTTTTTTTCAATAAAGGTTCCAGTTCTTTGAGCGCTTGGGTGTAAACCTGACGCTTGAAAAAAATGACCTGATTTTCTGGTTCATGAAAGTCAATCCAGCGCCAGCTATCAAATTCTGGCGAGTCACTGAGATCCAACTTTACTTTTTGTTCACTGGCAACCAGTTTTAACAAAAACCACTTTTGCTTTTGCCCAATGACCAGGGGCTCACTTCCATGCCGCAGATATTGTTTCGGAAGCCGGTATTTTAACCAACGTTTGGTAGAGCCAATGACTTCCACGTCTTCTTTATTTAAACCAACTTCCTCGTGCAACTCACGAAACATGGCTTGGGTCGATGTTTCTCCCGCAACTAATCCGCCTTGTGGAAATTGCCAGGCATCATGTCCAGTACGTCTACCCCAAAAAACCCTGTTTTGCTCATTGACAAGGATGATGCCTACATTCAGCCGGTAACCGGCACGATCAATCACCATGATGTCACTGTTTAGATTAAACCGCTAATATCTTGATTTTTCCATAAAGTGCAAGACCTTGGCAATTAAATCTGGAAGTAATTCTGAAAAAAATAAGAAAAAAGCATCTAAGCTTCAATTTTACATTATATAATGAGGATAAGTTGTCCAATTTAAAAGCATATGAAAAAAAGAATTTTAATTATTAATACAGGTGGAACCATTAGCTCGATTAAAACGGCTAATGGTTATGAACCAGCACCTGGTTATGTAAAATCAGCTCTACAACAAATTCCTTTGCTCAAGCATCAAGATATCCCTGAATATGCGATTAAGGAATATCAGCCTTTGCTAGACTCTTCTAATATGACGGTGGGCGATTGGAATCGAATTGCCAAGGATATTGCCCAGGAATATGCGCTTTTTGATGGTTTTATTGTATTTCATGGCACGGATACCATGGCATATACTGCTTCTGCCTTGTCTTTCATGTTGGAAAATTTGGGCAAGCCAGTCATTATTACCGGTTCGCAAATTCCTTTATCAGAAGCGCGCAACGATGCCATTGATAATATTGTTACTTCATTGTGGCTGTGTGCTCATCATCCAATTCCCGAGGTTTGTATTTATTTTAATCAGCGCTTGTTGCGAGGTAATCGTGCACAAAAAATTAGTGCCCAGGGATTTGCAGCATTTGATTCACCCAATTACCCGCATTTAGCCTCTATTGGCATTGATATTAAATTAAATAAAAACCTTTTATTAAAAACACCAAAAGAGCCTTTTCATTTACAAATGATTGAACCACAATTCATTGCCAACTTTCGCTTATTTCCTGGATTTGCTTCCGACGTATTAGCCTATATTTTAAATCAGCCTTTATGTGGTTTGATTTTAGAAACATACGGTGCAGGGAATGCGCAAAATAATGATGCGCGTTTTTTGCAATTGCTTAAGGATGCTTGTGCGCGTGGAGTGATCATTGTCAATTGTACCCAATGCCAGCAGGGGCGAGTGGAAATGAGTCAATATGCGACTGGGTACACGTTGAAAAAAGCAGGGCTTATTAGCGGCCATGACATGACCCCGGAAGCTGCGCATTGCAAGCTATTGTATTTGCTAAGTAAAAAACAAGATATCAACCAAATAAAAGCTTTGATGGAAACCAGTCTCTGCGGAGAATTGAATAATTAGGACTGTCATAAATAGCCATTACTTAAATGTAGGTTGGGCTTTGGCCCAACAAATTATTTACGCTCTATCAATTTAATCTAACACCTTTATGCGGTATTGCTTAATGTCTCATCTTTGCTGCTGTTTGCCATAATTTCTTCACAGGCATTTTTCATCGACTCCTCTAAGCGACCTCGGCTTGGTTTCATTCCAGGTGTTCGGACATTTACAGCTGCAAATACTGTAAGTTGAATAGGGATAGTAGTAATTGGTTTGGAATCCTTGCAAATTTTTTGATTTTCTCTTTGAATAGTTTCTATTGTTGATATAACTAAATCTTTACAAATTTTATCATGTGCTTCTTTTTTTTTGTCCATGGTATCGATGGTTTCTTTGCATTTGATCAAATTATTAATCAGACACTCTTCTTTTTGAGAACGTATGCTTACCACCGAGGTTTGAGAAACAAGCCCTATGGCTTTACTAAGGTAGCTCTCATCGCAGGGGAGAAGTATATTTTCACCTATATAATAGACTGCATGAGCACAAAGGGTGTGATAGGGGTTTTCATCATCCAGAATTTCCAACAGCTGAAAATTTGGTCTAGTTAGAGCACTGAGAGCCCGATAAAATCTTTCCAGATTAATACTAAGATCTGCTAATGTCTGATTCAGAGAACCTCTAGGCCATTTTTTTTCTTTACGTAGTTTTTCAACATCGCCATCAGCTTTATCTATTATATCTTTTAATGCGTTTAAGCTTGCTTTATCATTTTCTTTGCTAACAAAATTTGCAATTTCTGTTTGCAGAGCACGAGTGTGTTTTCTTTGATTTTCTGAAAGCTCTGTATCCCTAAAAAGGCTTCTTGCGCTATTTTCTTTGGTAATAGAATCTTTAATTGATTCTTGTAAAACTTCATCAATAAGTTCTTTGGCCACTCTAACAAATATCGTCATTGCTCTACTCCTTTAAATGCAATTTGTTTATCATAGCAGTACTTATTTCATTTTAGTAATGAAACAGACTGTCTAATTGCATGTCTGTTATCGTTTTAATCAGGAAAATTAATAAATCTCATGAAACTACACATTGTTATTTTAGCTGCAGGCCAGGGAAAACGCATGTATTCCGATATACCCAAAGTATTACACCCAATTGCTGGTAAAGCGATGTTGGTGCGAGTAGTCGAAACAGCCCAGCAGCTTAATCCTGATGCAATTCACGTTATTTATGGTCACGGAGGAGAACAAATTAAGAACGCACTCCCTGACTTGCCCGTGCATTGGGTCCATCAAGCAGAACAATTAGGTACTGGCCACGCTGTTATGCAAGCCTTGCCCCATATTCCGCCCCAAACACAGGTTTTGGTCTTATCTGCTGATGTGCCCTTGATTCAAGTATCTACGCTTCAGGCATTGATTGAGTTAAACAAGACAATCGAGTCGCAACAATCCGCCCTGGCGCTTTTAGTAGCTCACCTTCAAGATCCGACCGGCCTTGGTCGTATAATAAGAAACAACCAAGGCGAAGTTTCTGCCATTGTAGAAGAAAAAGATGCAAATGAGCAAGAAAAGAATGTAAAAGAAATTTATAGCGGTATTTGTTGTGCAAACTCTGATGATTTAGGACGATGGTTGCCGCAATTAGGCAATGACAATGCGCAAAGCGAATATTATTTAACTGATATTATTGCTCTGGCAGTGGCCGGTAAAACAAAAATTCGCACTTTGAACACTACAGATAATATGGAAATTTTAGGTGTGAATAATCGCTTGCAATTACAACAATTGGAGCGTGAATGGCAAAAAAGGGAAGCAGAAAAATTATTATTGCAAGGCGTTTTTATTGCTGATGCGGCTCGTTTTGACCTACGGGGTGAACTACTTTGTGGTAAAGATGTTTTTATTGATGTGAATTGTGTCTTTCAAGGAAAAGTCGTACTGGGTGATGGATGTAAAATAGGGCCTAATAGTGTATTAACCAATGTGACGTTAGGAGCCAATACGGACATCCATCCTTACAGTGTATTGGAGAGTTGTGAGATAGGCGAACATAACACTATCGGTCCCTTTGCCCGCCTTCGTGCCGGGACAAAGTTGGCTGCTCACTGTAAAATTGGCAATTTTGTTGAAACCAAAAACGCCAGTTTCGATGAAGGCAGTAAAGCAAGTCATTTAAGCTATTTGGGGGATGTCACCTTAGGGAAAAAAGTAAATGTTGGAGCAGGAACAATTACCTGTAATTATGATGGAGTTAATAAACATCAAACCATTATTGAAGATGGTGTTTTTATTGGCTCAGACACACAATTGGTTGCTCCGGTAACGTTAGGGGCCCATGCTACCATCGGTGCTGGTAGTACTATTCGCAAAAATGTACCGCAAGGTGAGTTGACCCTGACCGAGTCACGACAAAAAACGATTTATGGTTGGAAACGTCCAGAGAAAAAATAGCATGACACAGCAGGTAAATCGTTTTGACTTACCTGCTGTGTTATTACTAAGCTACATTTGGGCTGCTGGCG
>CAZTYT010000003.1:0-29949 GCA_964618245.1 uncultured Legionella sp.
TAAGTAATATCCAAAGGGCCTTTCAGAAAGAGATTCATATTGATATATTTATGAATAAAATGTAAAATTAAAACTCATATTTAGCTGTGGATATAAAAATGCTTCAAGAATTAGTAAATTGCTCCCTTGGCCATTCAGAATCATGGGATGTAAAACTCACTAGTAATATGAGTGAACTTACTGCATGCATTGACCTTGTCAAAAACCATAAAGTTTGCATTAAAAATATGACTGTAAGCTTTGATTCTGGTCTTTCTATAGAAGAGCGCTCTAAATTCATGCGGGTGTTTAGCGAAGTTTTTGATCATATTGAAGGATTAGAATATTTTACGCTGAATGAACGTCTTGAAGATCAGGCACTGGAAAACCTATTAAATAAAAAATCACTTTTTGGTCTTAAACAGCTGAGTCTTTGTCATAATACCGTTCATCCCGCTATTAATAGTATGAATTTTTGGGAAGTATCATTAGTAAAATATCTACAAACGAATAATAACCTGAAAGATTTGTCTATTCATGACGCAGCAGGAGCCATCACCGCAGCGAAGTATCCTAATTTAAAACAAGCCATAAGCATCCACCCTAGGCTAGTTCAATTTGATCATGGTTGGTCTCCAAAAAATGACGAAACTATTTTAAAAAATGATCCAGAGCTAACATTAGCCTTATTCCGCAAAGAATTTACAATTGCTCCTGAAAAAAGAAAACAACGAGACGAGTCTTTTTTATTATCTGTTCAATGGGGTATTGAACAGATCTTAAGAAGACCCGCAGAAATAAAAAGTCAACTAAATGAACTTAACCGATTGGCAAAGCAATACGCACTCATAATTAATGATTTTCCAAATCTACAGTTACTTCATGAACGCATCAAGAAATTAATTTCTTACATGGAAATAGTGTATAACACGGCCTACTTCTATACTTGCCCCTCTGGTTATACCCATTTTCATAAGCGAATGAACAGCTTGCTAAATGATTATCCATCCCTTCTAAACGACTTATTTTCCCAAGAAAAAGAAACTCAAGCATTAGAGAGGCTGTTGACAATAAAACAGGAATTAAAAGGTATTTTTAAACAGGTGAATCGTAGTATTTACCCCAAATCTTACTCCACTATCATAGATACTACGATTGGCTCTGAGCTATCACGTGCCAAGGAGCTTTTAGAAGATTACACTAAAAATAATTCAGCCATTAGCCGCTTCTTCCATGGACATTGGAATCGCCATCATGTGAGGGAAGTCAACCATGTTATTCAATTGATCAACCAAGCTCAAATTACCACTGTAAAAGACTTGCTAAGAGAAATTAAAAAAATTCAACTTGTTAATTTTAAGGGATCACTGGCGAAACGCATTAATTTTATCGAGGCTAATCTTTTTGAAGATGAAACTCATCCGAATATCAGTTTGCATCCATAAAGACTTATAATCTTAAGGTGCTTAGCTTTTATGCACTTTAAGACTTAAGGCAAGGGTATGAACACTATGAATTCGCTTAACCAATAAACGACTTCTTTTAATCCCGATGTATTGGAATTATTAATGCATCCTGTGCCCATAATGTCCATCAGACTAGACCAAGAATTTCCACTTCCCTCGCTCCCGATTGAGAAAGTAAAAAATAATGAACTGAGTGAGTGGATTATTCCCGTAGAAGCTGCTTTTTCAATGGATAAAAATTCAGCACAAACCTATCAAAACAGCCTTGAAAACTCAGCACCGCACTTTATTCAATTTGTTGCCAGGAAAGGGGATAAAGTAGTTGGCGCGGCTACTTTATTTTGCATAAAGAAATCGCGGGACTTTACAATATCTCAGTACTCCCTGAATATAGAAAGCAAGGCATTGCCACGGCGCTCCATCTAGCCAGACTGCACGAAGCACAAAAACAAGGATACAATTATGCAACATTGCAGGCTACCCCTATGGGTATCGCCCTGGATCAACGCTTAGGATTTAAAACTCATTTGGAAATGAGCATTTATAAATATTGAATTGGCGTTGTTTTTGTAGACCAAGCCCTCACAATAAAAGGACTTCTGGCTTAATACCGTAGGTTGGGCCTTGGCCCAACAAAAATTTCATGTGTTAAATAAATTGCAGATAAAAAGCTACCCACAGATAAAGGAGCTATTATTTTGAATTTCACCAATCTCTTTTTCTGCTACTTTATCCTTTAAATTCGAATTTAATATTAAATTTTTTAAATCTGAATGAGCCTGACTTACGCCTAGGAAAAATCCTGGCCCTGCTTTTGGATCTTGCGTCATGGAGTAATAGCTTTTAACTAAAGCTTTAGCCGACATAGAGTTCCTAGTCCCTGTGAAAATAGCCTCTAGCTGATCTTGCCAAACCAATTCAATATCAAGGTGTTTCGATAGAAAAGAGCAAGTAGCGAATACGTTAGGCAAATCTTTTACTTCCAGCTTTTTCATAATCAATTTTAAAATATCACTGGGTATTTCGATTAACGTCATGCTTTCTCCTTAATAACATGAAAAGAAAATCAATGTATACCATGATTACTTAAATGGCAATGTGAATTCAAATTTCGCTTTCAAGTCAATTAATTTTTCTCTAAGGCAAGAAAGATGTATGTTACACTGACCCTGCAAAAAACATTACCTTAGTATTGAATATGACTTCATTGGAAATAAAAAAAAAATATTTGGATAATATTGCTGGGCTATTGGCCCATCAAACTCCCCCAGTGCAAATACTAAAACAGTTATTAAAACAATATGTCAGACACCTTTCATTTTTTGCTACCCATGTTTTGCCCTTTTTTACTGCTCAAAAACCAACTAACGTGGAAACGGCAAAGCAATTCATAACAATTTTAGCCACTAAAGATGATCCTCTATTCGTAATTGTTGAACAACTCAATACTGGCATATCGCTAATCCAAGATGACTTTACTGCCATACTTGCCGCTTTCTTTTCCTTATTAAGTAAATACTCATCCCATTTAACTCCCTCAATAAAAGATAAATTAGCCATTGATGACATTTTTTCCACCTCTGCGCACCAATACTTTGAACGCCTTGTGAGTGAAAAAAACTGGTCTTTTGTGCTTAATTTAGACTTTATTCCCAAAGAGAGAGTATTTACACCAAACGAAATAGAACAACTATTATCCCATACGGATAAAAAAATCATTCTAAAAATATTAGCTAAATTTCCCACCCATTTTCCAAATGAGGGTATCCCCCTTGATAAATTCGCTGAATTAGTCACTCAAGCCAAATTATCAACTCAAGAAGGTATAGCCCTGCAAACAAAACTCAGCAGGTTGATAAAAAGCCCGCCGATGGAAAACCGCATCCCATCCTACTCGCAGAATAACTTTGTCTATACGTTTAGTTATGCGGATATTTCCGATCTCCAAATAGATAAGGTTATTCAAAAATTTATAATCTTATTACAAAACAACTCGACTTTTTCTTTACAGAAAAATCCGCAATCAAATGACTTATCATCTCACTGTTACGTTCAACAAATGACTAGTTTGCTCCATAGTTCAAAACGCGATTTAGTCATTTCTAAACTTGCTGAGAGGCAACTATATTCTAACCGATTGATTTTTTCTGCTTGCACTGTTTTGAGGAAAACCCTTACACCGGCAGAATTAACCAAACTGATTAATAAGTGGAGGTTTTCCTACTCTGGACTGTTTGATGCAGTTGAAATTGCTCATGAAGCAGGTGCTTTAATTCCCTATATCCCTCCCAAAATTTTCACCGATATACTTGATAATTTATCCATTAGTGTTTGTAACGAGTGTCATTGGGACTTTGAAAAAGCTGCCTATGAATTACTTTTCCAGTACAAAGAAAAAATCGCTGCTAAAAAATGGGAAACCGTCATGATGCGATTTAAGAAAAAAGCGCTTATCCCTTGGGGATATCCAGGGCTGCTGGAACGGGTTTATCAATTTAGAGACGTTCTTCCTCAAGAAGCAATATGGTCAGAGCTCTCTCAACAATTGCAAACTGATGCCCTGGATTACATTCATAATCTCGAAAAACTAACAAAGCTCATGCAAATCATCCCTGTAATCATCCCTGATTTGATTGATAAAGTCTTTGCCACACCTAAAAAAAGAGATATTGATGCCCTATGGTTAATGAAAAACCAGATGAGCGCGCAACAACAACAAAATTTGTGGCAATTAATCTTGCCGCAAGATCCACAAGCCATCGCATACCATCTGGATTTCTTGCTGGATATTATTGATTATCTACTTACTGATACAACAGTCAATGCAAAACTATTGGAACTAGCATTTAGTCGACTTAATTGGCAAGTTGTACAAGACCAATCACATCAATTAGTCAGTTGCATAGAACGAGTCGACAATTACCTGATTTACATTAGCGATGAAAATAAAAAACTCATGGCACAAAATACTTTTAAAAATTTAATTCAAGTTGAAGAATGGCATTTGAAGTTTAAATATTATAAAAAAAGTTTGAAATGTTTAACTTTTTTGCTGCCCTATCTTCCCATGGAAGAGCATGAGGCTCTTTTTGAATTTTCATTTTCCTTGATATTATTTCTTCCCCAAACCATGTTCTCTGATAGGAGAAAACCAGTCATCGCCTTTCTGCATAAACATCAAGACATATTAACCCCTGAAGCCCGATTAGGACTGGCTGAAAAATGGCTAGGTATGCTCAATGGTTCATATCGACATAAATACAATGCTCTCTATTTATTAGAGAATTTTCAATCGCTTATTCCAGAGACACTCCATAAATCTATTGTAGAAATAGTGCTGCCACTAATACTAAATAATACTGAAAGCAGGTATGAAGCATGTATGGCATTACAAGCTTATACCAAGTCGATGTCATACGAACAAAAACTGGCATTGCTCTGTTATTTCTCCCAGGAAGACATAGGTCTGGTACCAGGAAAAATGCAGCTATTTCTAAATGTATATGCTGGCTATTGCCAAGATATTCATAACCAAAACCTTGTAAATCCAGATTTAGTGGAACAGCCTGAGTGCCATCTTTAATGTAAGTCGGGCCTTGGTCCGACCTACCCAAAAATTCTCTGAACTTCTCTGAATCATCGATAACAATAATTAAAAGGTATCAAAACCTTCATATTCTTCCCAAACCAAATCCTCGCGAATACACTCTTCCACAATAGCCAGCTCTGGCCCTTCCTGTAACCAGGTAAAAAATATTTCCAACTTTTCATGATGACCACAGGCAAAAACCTCTACTCGCCCATCAGGCAAATTTTTTGCCCAGCCATGAAGACCAAGTGATTCGGCCTGTTTTTTTGCTGAGGCGCGATACCAAACACCTTGAACCTTCCCTGAAACAAAACATCGCATGCATAATTTAGTGTTCATAAACTTTTTCTTATTGGTTTTCTTCTTAAGACAGTTTATCTTATTTTTAATAACAAAGGAGTTAAACATGGCAATATGGTTTACAAAATTTTCGGCGGAAGATTTAAATCGACGTGGGCAAAATACAATGTCTGAATTTCTGGGTATTGAATTTATCGAAGTCGGTGAAAATTATTTAAAAGCAACCATGCCTGTTAATCAACGAACAAAACAACCCATAGGAATTCTCCATGGCGGCGCTAATGTGGTGTTAGCAGAAACTATCGCAAGTACTGCAGCAAATGCGGTGATTGACATTGAAAAATTTTATTGTGTCGGATTAGAAATCAATGCCAATCACCTACGCTCAGTGAGAGAGGGCATTGTCACAGCCATTACCTCCCCTATTCACTTGGGGCGAACCACTCAAGTTTGGCAAATTGAAATAGTCAACGAAGAAGGAAAAAAAACCTGTATTTCTCGAATGACTGCTGCGGTAATCACTCGAGAGTAATTTGCTGCCTGGAGGTTATTATGCAAGGAAAATATGAAGATGGTTTACATTTTAAAATACTGCTGCTCGGGGATGAAAAAGTAGGGAAAACCAGTTTAATGCATCAATTTATAAAAAAAATTGATCCCCATACTTATGCTCCAGTTCCTGATTCATTAGGAACCTTGGGGGTTGAACAAGAAACCAAAATAGTAAAATTTTTAAATCGCCAAATTAAGCTACAGCTTTGGGATGCCGGTGGAAATCAAAAAATTTGGCCTTTGGCCGAAGGCTATATCGCTCTGGCCCACAGTATAATGGTTTGTTTTGATGTGACGGGAAATGAGTCCTTTGAGCATGCAAAACAATTAGTTACTGATATCCAAAGACAACATCCTCTAAAGCCTATTCTGCTAGTCGGCTGTAAGAGCGATTTGAAAAATAAAAGGCAAATCAGCGAGGAACACGCGAAGGAAGTTGCACAACAATTCGGATTAACCTATATAGAAACCTCCAGCTCAAAAGGAAAAAATATTTCTCAACCATTTACCTCACTTCTTAGACAGATGCATTTTATCCATTTAATCAATTCATTAAAACCTAGATTAAACAAAGCTTATAATCATTATTTATCTATCCATGATAATCATTCTTCGAGCTTTTTTAGCTATGAACCTTCGGAAGAAGAAAAAAAATTTAAAATCCAATATGAAGAAGAGCTTAACAAATTTTTCCAGGCAAAAAATGCCAGTGAAATAGGCAATTTCTATATAAATATTACACATATTATTAAGCAAATGCCGCAGCCCCATAGGCATAATAATTCTTTATTAAACAATATCGCTGAGCCTATGCTACTTGCCCTAACTAAAAATCCATTCAAAAAAGTTTTACAAGAGACCCTAACAATTTTAAGGGAAATTCCTAAAGAGATTATTGACCTCACTAATTTAGAACATTTAACCTTAAAAAGCCCAACTGTTTCTTAATTTTGGGCTACATTATTTTATAAGCAATAAAAATATACAATAGGAGTCAAGTTGGCGACTAAATATAAAAATCATACAAAACCTCATCACTTTTATTTGCACTTGGCTCGTAATGCTGTATGGGGATTAATGCTTACCGCTATTGCTCTTTTTATTGGCATGGCGGGATACCATTTCACAGAACGAATGTCTTGGGTTGATTCATTTATGAATGCTTCGATGATTCTTTCTGGAATGGGCCCCGCTACAGAGATAAAAACTACAGCAGGAAAACTTTTTGCAGGTTTTTATGCCCTCTTTAGTGGTCTTGCTTTCATTGCCATTATGGTAATTATACTTTCCCCGATTATTCATCGTTTTTTTCGAACAATTCATTTGGAAAGCGGAAAAGAAAAATCCGTCTAAATCAAGGAGGATATTATGAATCAGCTACCTATTGGCCAAATCTGTTGGAATGAATTAGCAACTAATGATGTTAATAAAGCTAAAGAATTTTATAATAAGCTATTGGGTTGGCAATACAATGAAATCAAAACTGACGATATGTCCTATACGCTGGTAAAATCCAATGAAAGCGATTTTGCTGGTATATGGGAAATTCCCTCCGATCAGCAATCCCAAATCCCTCCACACTGGATGGCCTACATTCTAGTGGATAATATTCAAAAAATACTGGATAACGCAAAACAGTTAGGCGCTAAAGAAATTAAAGGAGTTACCCAGGTAGGTGATATGGGTCAATTCGCGATTATCACTGATCCTGCTGGGGCTCATATCGCATTTTGGCAACCCAATGATTAACATTAAGCTAGCCTAGATTTCATAGCGAAATCAAGGTTTTCTCTTCTTAATCCAATACTTTCATCCAATCGAATGGATATAAATTAACTTTATGATAAGATAGCGGCAAAGGTGCCTAGAAAAAAACCTGACCGGTTACTATTGCTTTAAATTGGAATTAGAAGATGAAGTCTATCGATGCTGTTATTTCATGGGTTGATGGTTATGATATCAATTATCAACAAAAATTAAGGTCATTTTGTTTACAGCAAGGAATTGAACCACATATCGCTGTAGAACCCACCCGAATTCAACAATGCAACGAAATTCATTATTGTTTACACTCCTTACGTCGCTTTGCTTCCTGGATACGTAACATTTACATTATCACTAATCAACAAATTCCTCCGTCTGTTACAGCATTAGAAGGAACTAATTTTGGCAATAAAATCAAAATCATCGATCAAAATGCTTTATTACGTGAACTGAATGCTGATTCCCCTGTTTTCAATAGCATTAGTGTAGAATGGTTAATCTGGCATATCAAAGATCTCTCGGAACATTTTCTCTATTTAAATGATGATTTCTTCATTACCCGAGAAGTAACTCCCCATGATTTTTTCAATCAAGGAAACCTGGTTCTTCGCGGTGAATGGAAAATACAAGCTGCTCAAAAAGCTTTTTATAAAATGAAAAAAAACTTTTTGCATTGTTTGAGGCAAAATGACATCAAACCAAATATTGATCTTCATCGCTCATGGCAAGAGAAAAGTGCCCGACTGGTAGGTTGGGATAAACATTTTTATCTTTTACCCCATGCTCCCTTCCCCTTAATCAAAAGCACCTTTACCGAATTTGCTCAACAAAATCCAGAACTATTAGCATATAATATTCGCATGCCCTTTCGCCATCCCGATCAAGTCTCAAGTATTCCATTAATGGTACATCTGGATATTAAAGAAAAACGAATTATCTATGACTCTCATCCGCGAACAATAATGGTCAATGGAGCCTGTCACTCCTTTAAAAAAATCAAATCTCGTTTGAATCATGCTCAAAAAAACCCAAACATTAATTTTGTTTGCATGCAAAGCATCGATCAAGCACCTCTTGATACCCAACAATATATGATGGAATGGCTAGAACAAAAGATAGGATAAGAACTTAAAACAGGATAGTTTTATGAAAATCATTATTGACGTTACTCGAGTGGTGCGTCGTTTACTCAAAGGGCAAATGCTCACCGGCATCGATAGAGTGACTATGGCTTATGTCACCCACTATAGCTCTCATGCTCAGGCTTTAATGCGTTGGTGGGGGCGCAGCTGGATATTATCACCCCAATCATCGAAAAAATTATTTGCCTGGTTACAGGCTCCTGAAACCAATTTATCCGTTAAGTATCTTATTTTAAAAGGAATTTTTAACCGAAAACAATCGGGAGGATTTTTATTAAATACTGGCCATGTTGGTTTAGGACAAACGGATTACCTGCGGATAAAGCAAAAGCAAAAAGCAAAACTTGTTTTTGTTATCCATGATCTTATTCCCATTAATTATCCTGAATATTGTAGTCCTGGCGAAGAAAATCGTTGCAGAGAAAAAATAAGGCACATCCTAAGTTTGGCCGATGGGATCATTACGAATTCGCAAGCCACTCAGCAAGAATTAACAACCTATTCTCAGCAAGCTCTGCAGCCCTTACCTCAAACTACGGTGGCTTTACTAAGCTCTAATATTTTAAAACCACAGACTAGCAAACGACCAATATCAACCCCATACTTTGTAGTTCTAAGTACTATAGAGCCTCGCAAAAATCATTTACTCCTATTGCAGCTATGGCGAAAATTATTTAACCAGTTCGGCCACCAGACACCCCATCTTTTTATTATTGGTAATCGTGGCTGGGAATGTGAAAATGCAATTGATTTATTGGAACGTTGCCAGGCATTAAAGGGAGTAGTTACCGAGATTGCTAATTGCCCGGATCACGATTTGCTGAATTACCTTTATCATGCGCAAGCCTTGCTTTTTCCATCATTTGTTGAAGGCTATGGATTACCACTAATCGAGGCACTGACTATAGGAACCCCGGTGATTGCTAGCAATTTGCCAGTTTTTCGTGAAATAGCAGGAGATATTCCTGACTACATTGATCCTCTCGATGGTAAACGTTGGGAAGAAACCATTATTGAATATGCCAAACCCGATAGCCAGCCAAGAGCAGCTCAAGTTCATAAACTTCGATCATTTGCTCCTCCCACCTGGATAGAGCATTTTAAAAAAGTTGATAATTTTTTAAAACAATTAAGTGATTAAATGGGTATCTACACCATGCCAGGCTAAGGGAAAAACCAAGAACCTCCATCTTTAAGTTTCATTACGCACAGTCGCCAATTCAGACCAACGCGTGGTATAACAAGGAGAACACATTTGTAAACGCGAATCCCAGGGCTTGCTACTTCCTTCTGCTGCAAGATGAAGAGTACCTTTACCAAATTTCTGGTTAATTTCATCAAAAATCGACATCAAATTTTCTGTTTTTTGTAGTTCATCATCGTTCTCATCATAAAATAAATCAAATTGACGTGATGTTTTGGGAACTAATTCCTCCAAACATATTCCTGTCTTTTTATAGTAATAACCCTCTTTAAAAAGTTGAATCAATCCTTTTTTAGCATAATGGGTAATTACTCGTAGATCATCTGTTGGCTTACAGCGAACTTCTATTGATTGGAACTGTTGCGCTAAATCATCACGAAAGCGGTTGGTATGTAAAAAAACCGACATACGCTGTACAAGAGATTGCTGTTCACGTAATTTTTCCACTGCACGAGCACAATGACTACTTAATGCTTGTGCAACTGCTGTGTATTCTGATTGCAAAGACCCAAAACTTTTAGAAGATAAAATACTTTGTTTTACTTCCGATCGCCCAAACTCCCCACAGGAAATTCCTTGTAGCTCTAAAGAAGTTCGCATTAGCACGACATTAAACTCTTTTTTTATCCATCCAGAATCCAATGAAGCCAATTGAAATGCAGTATAAATACCATGCTCTTTCAATTTTTTACTCCAACGCCTGCCAATCCCCCATACGTCGCCAATATCAATCTGTTTTAACCATTCATTTTGATGATTAATATTAAAAGTTGCAGATTTGAGTATTTTTTTGCAGAGATAATTTGCAAGTTTTGCCAGTGTTTGCGTTTTTCCAATGCCAATTGAAGTCGGTATGCCAGTATGCTTTAAAATTTTTTGCTGCAGATGCTCACAAAAAGAGTCATGCAAGTATAATGGCATGCTGCTTAAATCCAGGAAAGCCTCATCAATAGAATAAACCTCCAGGTGAGGCCACTCCTGCTCAATTATACTCATTACTCGATGAGACATGTCACCGTATAAAGCAAAATTAGATGAGAACACGTGCACCTGATGGAAATGGCATAATCCTTTTACTTTAAAATAAGGAACCCCCATCTCGATCCCTAAGGCTTTAGCTTCATTAGATCGAGCAATCACACAACCATCATTACTTGAAAGCACGATAATTGGCTTATTGCGCAAATCTGGTCGAAAAAGACGCTCACAAGAGGCATAGAAATTGTTACAATCCACCAACGCAAACATAAACACTAAACCCCGTGAATTACATAGGTAACAACGCCCCAAATCACTAAATCCTGCTCATCAGTAATATCAATAGGCTTGTATTTAGGATTTGCTGGAAGAAGCTGCACCCGACCGTTAATCCGGGATAAACGTTTAACGGTTAACTCCCCATTCAGTGCAGCAATGACAATCTTTCCATGTTGCGCCTCCAGACTTTTATCAACAATCAACATATCACCAGAATGAATACCTGCATCAGTCATGGAATCACCAGTTGCAGTAACAATAAAAGTTGCAGCAGGATGTTTGATTAGTTGCTGATTTAAATCCAAATAGCGTTCAATGTAATCATCACCAGGCGAGGGAAAACCAGCTTGAACCTTACTGGAATAGAGCGGTAAAGCATAAGTGTCAGAGCCTTGCATAAGAAACCCCTGAATATCAGCAATACGTGAAACTGGCACTCGCATTGTTTTAGTTGCTTCGGAGCCGTATTTACCCAGCCCAGAAGGCCGACCCGCCCCCAATCGTTTTCCCCCTCGTTGTTTCATTTACCCACCAATTGATTTCTGACACAAGATTCAATGATAAAATAAATAAAATATTTGTAAATCCATAGAATAAAAATCCACAAAAATTCTGTTTGATTCATGCGCAACAAACTACACCACTCTGAAGTTTCTTCTTTATATGGTGGTAGATGTGTTTTTGGCTTTGAATAGAATCACTGGAATCCTTAACAGCATCTTATCAAATAAGATTCTATACTAACTTTATAATAACGATGCTTTTAAACATATATGCCTGAAATTATAGTGCTGGCTTTTTCAATCCTCTTGCTGATAGGCTTTTTCTGCCAATGGCTTGCCTCTTACCTTAAAGTCCCCGCTATTTTATTTTTGCTTCTTAGCGGAATTTTTCTTGGTCCCATATTGCACTGGCTTAATCCCGACAAACAATTAGGCCCTCTACTATTGCCCTTTATCTCTTTTTCCGTAGCCATAATTTTATTTGAAGGAAGTTTGACTTTATCATTTTCCAAAATTAAAGGCTTAGGAAGCGTAATTCGTAATTTAATTAGTATTGGTGCACTCATTACCTTTATTGCTGTTGCTATCAGTACACATTTATTAATTCATGTATCTTGGGCTATCTCTTTTTTATTTGCTTCTTTTATGGTGGTTACAGGCCCAACTGTCATAACTCCTATGTTAAGAATATTACGGCCTAATACTAATATTGCTAACGTTTTGCATTGGGAAGGAATCTTAATTGACCCTCTGGGAGCCATTTTAGCTGTATTGACATTTGAATTTATTGTTTCTAATACTTTATCAAAAGGCTTACTTGCGGGATTAATTGCCTTTAGCAAAATTACTTTAATTGGTCTTTTCTTAGGAGGGTTTGGGGGTATTTGTTTAAGCATTGCCTTTAGAAAATATTGGTTTCCTAAATACATTCATAATTTCGCGGTACTTGCAGTGATTGGGATTATTTACTCGGGTTCAAATTATATCATCCCAGAATCAGGTCTACTCGCAGTAACTGTCATGGGCATTACCTTAGCAAACAGTAAAGACATCGATTTAGACAATGTTTTGGATTTCAAAGAAAGCCTAAGTATTGTGCTAGTATCTCTTTTATTTATTATATTGGCTGCGAGAATAAATTTGCATTCCTTTATAGATCTGGGCTATGCCCCATTTTTATTATTTCTTTTAATCCAATTTTTAATTCGCCCCTTAAATGTTTACATTTCTTCTTTAGGCTCTGACTTATCCCTACCAGAAAGACACGTCATATCATGGATAGCTCCTCGAGGCATTATAGCCGCTGCTATCTCTTCTTTATTTGCTATGCAGTTAGGAAATCTGGGTTATGTGGACGCTGAAAAACTGGTTCCATTAACATTTTTCATGATTATTGCCACTATTGTTTTCCAAAGCTTAACAGCAAAAACCTTGGCGATAAAATTGAACGTTGCAGAGCCTATCCCTCAAGGTTTCTTAATCATCGGGGCAAATCAAGTAGCACAAGCAATCGCTGAACAATTATATGACAATAATTTTTATGTTTGTTTAGTAGATGAAGAATGGGCTGTGCTGAAAGAAGTTAAACTTCAAGGCTTGCCTGCCATATGGGGAAACCCTATTTCGCAACATGTAGAAGAAAAATTAGATTTACTTAAAATCAAACACTTATTGGTAATTACCCCCTACCTAGACTTAAATATCCTTGCCGCCAAGCATTACCGTTATCTCATCGCCGAACAAAATATTTTTGCCATCCAAACCCAGGTTCAACAAGAAGGGCAAAAAGAAGAAAAGTTTAACTTCAAACACCGTGGACGCGTACTGTTCAACTCTGAATTAACTTATCAATATTTAGAAGAATTATTAAAACAAGGAGCTAAAATTAAAACCACTTTAATAACCGCTCAATTTACTTACGAGGACTATTTGAAAAAGGATGAAATTAACTTCCCTTTATTTGCGATAGATCCTAAGGATTTTATTTACGTCTTCACTGATAATCCTGCCTTTATACCCACTAAAGAATGGAAAATAATAGGAATTTCCGTTTAATTCCGCTAATGGGTTTTTTAAATTGAAATCAAATATAGGAGAACCAACAGTACATTTGTAGGTTACAATTGTATTTCTCAAAATCATACGAAGCCAACCGGCTTTTTTGTAAAATACCCTGTTTTTTTTTGTGGAAATAAGCAATACTTCCCTTTGGAATCATCACAGCATAATCTATGACAAAAATAAGACCTTTTCTTAAATGGGCAGGTAGTAAATATAACTGTTTGGATAAGATTCTTCCTTTTCTACCTCCAGGAAAACGCTTAATCGAACCCTTTGCAGGCTCAGGTGTTATTCTGATGAATACTAATTATTCCTCCCATCTTTTAGCCGAAAGCAATCTGGATTTAATTAATATTTTTTCAACTTTGAAACAGCAAGGTGATGTATTTATTGAGGCCAGTCGTTCTTTCTTCAATCCAGAATTTAATCACAAAGAAAAATACTATCGAATCCGTACGGATTTTAACCAAGAGCCTTATTCAGCACGCAGAGCCGCTCTTTTTCTTTATCTTAATCGTCACGGTTATAATGGATTATGTCGTTATAATTCCAAAGGGATTTATAATGTCCCTTTTGGATTGTACACTAGACCCTATTTTCCTTATAAGGAAATGCAACTGTTTCATGAAAAAAGTAACATAGCGGAATTTATCCATCAGGACTTTCGGAAAACTTTTGAGCATGCTGAAAAAGGGGATGTGATTTACTGCGATCCCCCTTATGTTCCTTTTTCCGAAAAAACCAAGCTTTTACCTTACAATCAAAAATTATTCACTACAGAAGATCAAATTGAGCTAACTGAATTAGCTAAAGAGACTGCGGCAAAAGGGATTCCCGTCATTTTGTCCAATCATGACACGGAATTCACCAGACATCATTATCGCAAAGCCAAAATTAAAAGTTTTCCTGTAGCAAGATTTATTAGCTGCCAAACCAATGTACGCCGTCCCGTGCAGGAATTAGTTGCAATTTTTAGCTAACTTAAATTAACACCCCTGGCTATAACCACACCAAGGGTATATTTAGATTTCAATGAGACACTGGATGATCCTTGTGGTCTTTAATGAAAAACGCAAGGATAGTAACCAAAAGAAGAGATATAGGAAGGATCGATAAGGCAACTTGATAATCCACCACGGTATAAATATGTTCCCCGCCTACAATACCGCTATCACCGAAAGTATCGAGCAATTTACCAACTAATGGCTGGAACACTACTCCACCTAAAGTAATAATCATATTAGTCGCTGCAAAAACAGTACCTGAGAGTTCCGCTCCACTGCATTCCTTAGCCATAATAAAGACAATAATTTCTGTGGCGCTAAATACCCCATACAAAAATAATAAAACATTCAGGCTAAAGTAGGACAGATTAGGCCAGTACAACACCAAGCTAATACAAATTAAAGATAAAATGGCACCAAGAACTAATGGCAATAATCTTCTTCCTGTATGATCCGACAAATAGCCAGCAATAGGGGCACCCACTGCCCAGCCTACAAAGACAGCAGAGACTGTTCTAGCAGCTTCCACTTTAGTTAAGTGATGGGCTTGTTCCAAATAGGTTTTCCCCCATAACTCACCAAAAACAGAAAGTGAGGTATATAAACAAGCGCCCACAAAACCAATAAGCCATACTTCAGGAGACATAAGGACATTGAGCACACTGCGGAAAAATTCCGGTAAAGGATACTTATTGATGTGGTTACCTGTTGGGCTATCTCTGACCACTAAAAATATCAATACGCTAAGCCCAGACCCTACAATAGCAATGAAGAGCAAAACTTGTTCCCAGCCCACTAATTGAGACCATTCTGTGATTTTAACCTCGCCATACACCAGACCCAACATTCCTAATGTAGTCATTAAACCAGCGACCAAAGAGAAATAGCGTCGAGGCAACCAATGTAGGGCTAACGATAAAACCCCAACAAAGGCAAAAGAGGAACCAAAGCCGACTAAAAAGCGCCCTGCTCCCACTAAAAACATGGATGACGTTAAAGTAAACATCCATGAGCCTACGGTACAACATAAGCAAGCAAAAGTGAGCAGCTTTCTTGGGCCAAATCGATCCATTAACATCCCTACAGGCATTTGCATAGGTGAATAAGCAAAATAGTAAAGAGCAGAAATTTGGCCAAACGTAGTTGCTGAAATATGACCTAAAGCAATGCTTAGTTCACTCTGCAGCACACCCGGAATAATCCGTAAAATAAATTCGTAGCAATAAAACATTGCTCCGACAAAACAGATAATTATTCCCAATATCAATTGTTTCTTAGTATCCATATTATTTATCTACTAAAGCGTAAGTTTCTTTCAAGAAGAAAGTTAGGATAGCAGCGATAAAAATACCTAATGGTATAATTGCCAATGCCAGCTGATAGTCACTAATAGTGTATAGCTTATGAATATTATCAACCACTACTTCTGTAGCGCCTGCTTTTAAAGACAAGCTATAGTCTAACAAATGACCTACTAAAGGTTGTAATAACATTGCTCCTAACATAACAATCATATTAGTGATAGACATTGCTGTACCTGCGGCTTCCCCAGGGCTTAATTCCCGACCAACTGCAAATACAATAGCTTGTGCACTATATAACAAACCTAACACAAACATCAGGACTTGCACATTTGTTTCAGACAAACCAGGGACGTACAAGATGATCAACATCATGATCATTGCTCCAGTAGCGCCTATCAACATCGGGAACTTTCTACGCTCAAGACGGTCAGAAACATAACCCATTAAAGGAGCACCGATAGTAAAACCCAGGAAAAGCAAAGAATTTGCTAACCCTGCAGCTTGGGATGATAAGCCATGAGCATGTCTTAAATAAGGAATTCCCCATAACTCAGCAAATACCGTGGTTGGTAAATAAACCAAACAACCATACAAACCATTAACCCAGATTTGTTTGTTGCGCACGATGATGCCTAAATCTTTCAAACCAGTTTTAAAGTTGGAGACCGTACCATGTTGACGATGTCGACCTTTATTATCCTGTATACCAGCCCATAGTATAAACATTAATACAACACCAAAAGCGGCGGTACTATTTAGGGTTCTTACCCAGCCCATTTTTTCTACAAAAATCTCCAGGAAATTATCACCCAGCATTGCACCAATCGTGCCCAATGCTGCGGTCATTCCTGAAACCATCGCTAATCGGTTTTCTGGTAACCAAATGGTAGCTAGTTTCAATACGCCAACAAAGGCAAAAGAAGAACCAAAACCAACTAAAAAACGTCCTAAAGCAGCAACCCAAAAATTAGAAGTCCCAGTAAAAAGCAAGGTTCCAATAACACAAATGAGGCAAGCAAAAGTTAGTAATCGACGAGGGCCATAACGATCCAATAATAAACCCACCGGCAATTGCATAGGCACATAAGCATAATAGTAAATAGAAGATATGTGACCAAAACCGGTTGCTGATAAATTAAAATGCGCTCGCAATGAAGTTTCCATAGCACTCGGTGCGATTCGCAATAAATATTCATAACTGTAGAATATTGCCCCAAGACCACAAATAAACCATCCAATTAATGCATAGTTCTTACGATTTTCAGAAAGCAAAGTCATCTCCTTAACTATGTTGGTTAAGCAAAGCGTGCATCCTATAAGGAAATCCACGACTCTTCTGTTTTAACTTCTTAGTCTTGATAAATACCATGGTATTAATGCCGACTCTTAAGAAGCTACATTTTTTTATAACGAAATACTCTTTTCTCATTCTAATTCCTAAAAAGTAGAGCCTCAATTTCTCTTACTTTTCTTAATCACAATGCAGCGAGTAGTTATATTTAATTTTATTTTAAATTATGGTTAATTTGACTCACACCACTTGCTATTGCAGCTTCAGCCACAGCAGCTGGTACTCTCTCTCTCAAACGAGGATCGATGGGCTTTGGAATGATATAATTAGGACCAAACTCCCAATGAGTAACACCTGGATAGTTATCCTTGACTATCTGAGGAACCGGCTCATGCACTAACTGACGGATTGCTTCCACAGCAGCAATTTGCATGGCTTGATTAATACATCGCGCGCGAACATCCAATGCGCCCCTGAAAATATATGGAAAACAAAGTACATTATTTACTTGATTTGGATAATCACTACGCCCAGTCGCAATAACCAAATCATTTCTTGCTTGATGCGCTTTCTCTGGCCTGATTTCTGGATCAGGGTTAGAAAGGGCAAAAATAACTGGGTTAGGAGCCATTAAATTTAATAAATGCGCATCCAATAAGTTTGGTTTTGCCACGCCAATAAAAACATCTGCATCAACTAGCGCATCGGCTAAAGTACGGCAGTCTGTTTTCCGTGAAAAGGCAAATTTGTAAGGATTAAGATCGGTACGCCCAGAATGAATTACTCCCTTAGTATCGAGGAGAAGCATATTTTCTTTGTTTGCACCTAGAGCAACAAGCAAACGCATGGATGCAATACCCGCTGCACCTGCGCCAATACAAACAATTTTTGCATCAGCCAGGTTCTTCTTTTGCAACTCAAGTGCATTAAGCAAACCCGCAGCAATAACTATTGCCGTACCGTGTTGGTCATCATGGAATACAGGGATGTTGAGCTGCTCCATTAAAGCTTGCTCTATTTCAAAACACTCGGGAGCCTTAAGATCTTCAAGGTTGATTCCACCAAAAGTAGGCGCTATCCGCTTGGCAGTACCAATAAAAGCTTGCGGATCATGTGCATCAATTTCAATATCATACACATCAATGTCAGCAAAACGTTTAAATAAAACGGCTTTACCTTCCATTACCGGTTTACTCGCCAAGGGGCCTAAATCACCTAAACCTAAGACAGCAGTACCATTAGTCATTACCGCAACTAGATTTCCTTTATTAGTAAAACGATAAGCACTTTCTGGATTGGCTGCTATTGCTAATACTGGTGCTGCAACACCAGGAGTATAAGCCAAAGATAAATCACTCTGAGAGTTAGTTGGTTTCGTAAGGTGAACACTGAGCTTTCCAGGAACAGGAAACTCATGGTAATCCAATGCAGATTGCTTTAAAACATCATTATCCAAAGTACTTACTCTCTCATAAAATCTAAACAAAACAAGCTTGGCTTTTTCCATCATTATGTTTTTGCCACAACTCGTCCGAAGTATCTGTTAGACGCAGTATCTAACTGTCAACTTCTATTTTCCGGGGAGGAAGTTGTAGAGGATAAACATTGAGGAAAAACAGAACGACCAGCAGCCTGATAATTTATCAAAAAACTACCATGACGATGATATTTTTTCAATAGATTAAAAACAAAAGCGCGCAAAATGCGCGCATACCACCTTATTTAGATGCAGCTTTACCAGCTCGTAAGCTATAGCGATCACGGAATTTTTGTACACGGCCTCCAGTATCAACCAGTTTTTGCTTTCCAGTATAGAAAGGATGGCATTCAGAACATACTTCAATATTCAAATCTTTGCACAGAGTTGAACGAGTTTCAAATTCGGAGCCACAGCTGCAAGTAACTTTTACTACTTCATAATTTGGATGAATTGCTGCTTTCATAATACTACTCTCTTATAGTTCAATGAATATCGCCACTTGGACATGTATGCCAAGCACCATATTCTATACAAATGACCCGAAACAATAGCAGAAAAAAAAAAGTAAAGCAATTTTTCAATGCATTATTCCGATTAGATTTTGTTGGGCTAAGAAAGAAAACTAGATTTCTCTCTCACCTGCCCTCTCTTCAAAGCAGAGCCTAGTTGAATAAATGATTTCTATTATCTATGAATCTCCGCCGCATCAATGACTGAGTCAGCAATCATACCGGGGTCGATGTCGCGGTAATTCGGCAACTGACCTTATTCAACTAGGCTCTGCTTTGAAAAGAGGATTGGAGTGAGAGTTTTTTGATTTTATTTTTTACTCAACCAACAAAAAACCTCTATTATTGTAGAATAATTAGACAATAAAATCCAATTCCACCCAAACCGGAGCATGATCAGATGGCCTTTCTGACCTACGGGGCGCTACATCAATACAAGATTGTTTACATAATGCATTTAATTCCCTACTTAGCAAAATATGGTCAATGCGAAGTCCTCTATTGCGTCTAAATCCAGCAGCACGATAGTCCCACCAACTAAACAGCTTTTCTTCTTGTTCAAAATTCCTAAAACTGTCGTGGAGCCCTAAATCCAATAATGCAGTAAAAGCTTCTCTTTCTGCCGGACTCACCAGCACTGAGCCTTGCCATTCGGCTGGATCATGAACATCACGATCCTCCGGAGCAATATTAAAATCGCCTACAATAGCTAACTTAGGATAGCTCACCATTTGTTCCTGGATAAATAATTGCACTTTTTGCAACCAATTCAATTTATATTGATATTTATCAGATGTTAATGCAGCGCCATTAGGGACGTATAAGTTAATCAAACGCACCCCCGCCACAGTAACTGCTAATATGCGCCGTTGAGGATCTTCGAGAAAAGGATTGTCGGTAATCACTTCAGTCATGGGATAACGACTAATAACTGCTACGCCATTATAGGTTTTTTGCCCAGAAAAAATAACATGATACCCTTTTTCAATAAAAGCAGAGGCGGGAAAATTCTCATCAATCAACTTGGTTTCTTGTAAAGCCAAAACATCCACATTCGAAGAAGCCAACCATTCCAAAACTTGATCTAACCTGATTTTTAATGAATTAACATTCCAACTTGCTAATTTAAACACACCAATCCCCTTTATATTCAATTACAAAAGGAGCGTGATCAGATAAACGTGCTTCCCGAAAAATACGACTATCCACTACATGTTCAGTCAATCCTGGGGTTATTACCTGGTAATCAATTCTCCACCCTACATTTTTCTCCCAAGCGCGACTTCGGTAAGACCACCAGGTATATTGTTCCTCTTGTTGATTGTGCACACGAAATGCATCAACAAACCCCATAGATCCAAATAACTCATCCATCCAGGCACGTTCTTCAGGCAAAAATCCGGAATTTTTTTGATTATTCCGCCAATTTTTTAAGTCAATCTGTTTATGTGCAATATTGTAATCACCACAAATAATTAACTCTCTTCCTTCCTTTTTAAGTTGCATTAGATGTTTGGCAAATTGAGCTAAAAAGTCATATTTTACACTTTGCCGTTCATCACCACTGGTACCAGAGGGAAGATAAACAGAAATTACACTTAATTTTGGGTAATCAAATTGAATATAGCGTCCTTCATCATCGCAATGATGGTAGCCAATCCCTTTGACAACGCGTAATGGTTTATGACGAGCATAAATAGCCACGCCACTGTATCCTTTTTTTTGTGCGGAATAATAATCACAAAAATAATTGCGGGGGTAAAAAATCTCTTCAGGCAAAAGTTGCTCTATTTGCGCTTTAGTCTCTTGAATACAAACAAAATCGGCATCTTGTTCAGCAAGCCACTCATAAAATCCTCGACTAGCTGCTGCTCGAATTCCATTAGCATTAAAACAAATTACTTTCATTTTTCTTCACTTAACTTAAGAGCGATACGCGCTAAACGCTCGCCTAAATTTTTGGCTAAAGTTATCTCATCTTCACTGATTGCCCAATCATTGGCTGTGCCGGCAACATGAGTCACACCATAAGGAGTCCCACCTGTTATGGTGCTATTTAAGACGGGTTCTGAATAGGGCACTCCCAATAAAACCATACCATGATGAATTAAAGGTAACATCATACTTAATAACGTACTCTCTTGCCCACCATGCATGCTTCCAGAGGAAGAAAAAACACAAGCAGGTTTATTCACCAGATCGCCTGCCAACCATAACGAAGAAGTGCCATCCAAAAAATATTTTAAGGGAGCAGCCATGTTTCCAAATCGAGTTGGGCTACCTAATGCTAATCCTTTACAAAAACGTAAATCATCTAAAGTAGCATAGGGGGCACCATTATCTGGAATTGGGTTGTCAACTGCTTCACAAGTTGGCGAAACCGAAGGTACCGTACGCAAACGTGCTTGTATACCGGCAACACGCTCAACTCCACGTGCAATATATTGGGCAAGCTGGGCTACAGAACCTGTTCTTGAATAGTATAAAATTAAAATATAAGGGTCAGACATCAATAAACTCCCTATTGATATAAGTGTAGGTTGAGCATTGATCTATCAGATAAGGAAAAAAGACAACATATCTCTCAATATTCCTTTCTCTCTTCGAATCCCTGTGGTCAAGCCACGGGGATTCGTTCTAAGAGTCAAGGCCTAACCACGCCTAATTAGAGGATATAACGCGCCAAATCTTCATCAGCAATCAGTTGACCTAGGTTTTTATCGACATAAGCCTTATCCACATGAACTGTTTCGCCTGATTTATCCGTAGCTTCAAAAGAAACAATTTCTAACAAGCGCTCCATAACTGTATAAAGACGACGGGCGCCTATATTTTCCATACGCTCGTTCACTTGCCATGCAACTTCTGCAATACGTCGGATACCTGTTTCATCAAAAGTCAGGTTTAATCCTTCTGTTGCCATTAACGCGGTGTATTGTAGCGTTAAAGAGGCACTAGGTTCTGTCAGAATACGAACAAAATCCTCTACGGATAAAGCTGACAGTTCTACACGGATTGGTAAACGACCTTGTAATTCAGCGATCAGATCAGAAGGCTTAGCCACATGGAATGCGCCAGAAGCGATAAATAAAATATGATCTGTTTTTATCATACCATACTTAGTTGATACTGTAGTTCCTTCAACCAATGGTAATAAATCCCGCTGCACACCTTCACGAGAAACATCACCACCGCCGACTTCAGAACGTTTTGCAACCTTATCAAGCTCATCAATGAAAACGATGCCATTTTGTTCAACATTTTCGATTGCACGTAATCGAATATCTTCTTCGTTAATTAATTTAGCGGCTTCTTCTTCGCGCAAAACTCGCATGGCTTTCGCAATAGTCATCTTACGAGTCTTCGTGCGATTGGTACCCACTTGTTGGAATAATGATTGAAGTTGATTAGTCATTTCTTCCATTCCTGGAGGAGCCATAATCTCTATACCCACCGGAGTTGCTGATACTTCAATTTCAATTTCATTGTCATTCAGCAACCCTTCACGCAATTGCTTACGAAACACTTGTCTGGCTGTAGTGTCTTTGTTTTCGGGGGTCAAACTACCACGTGCTGGAGGAAGCAGTACATCAAGGATACGTTCTTCAGCAGCATCCTCTGCTAATTGCTCCACTTTTTTCATTGCATATTCACGCTCTTGTTTTACTGCAATTTCAGTTAAATCACGTGCTATAGAATCAACATCCCGACCGACATACCCAACTTCAGTAAATTTGGTAGCCTCTACTTTGAGGAAAGGGGCTCTGACTAGTTTAGCCAAGCGCCGTGCGATTTCTGTTTTCCCTACGCCTGTTGGCCCAATCATCAAAATATTTTTAGGCATTATTTCATTACGTAAGGCTTGATCCTGAATTTTCATTCGTCGCCAACGGTTTCGCAATGCGATTGCGACCGCTCTTTTAGCCTCATCCTGACCAATAATATATTTATCTAATTCTTGCACGATCTCACGTGGAGTCATTACTATAATATCATTTGGTGTCATTATTTAATTCTTCTATAGTTAAATTGTTGTTAGTGTAGATACAAATATCTCCTGCAATAGTCAACGCTTTGCGAACTATTTCCAGGGCAGATAAATCAGTATTTTGCATTAAAGCTCGAGCCGCTGCCTGAGCAAAAGGACCACCGGAACCAATAGCAATTAAACTTTCTTCCGGTTCAATCACATCACCATTTCCGGTAATAATCAGAGAGGATTTTTTGTCTGCCACTGCCAATACAGCCTCAAGACGTCGTAACATGCGGTCAGTACGCCAGTCTTTAGCTAATTCAACGGCGGAGCGAACTAAATGCCCTTGATGCATTTCCAATTTCGCTTCAAAGCGTTCAAACAATGTAAATGCATCTGCAGTACCGCCAGCAAAACCGGCAATCACCTGATCTTTATAAAGTCGACGTACCTTGCGTGCATTTCCTTTCATCACGGTATTACCCAGCGTGACCTGGCCATCTCCGCCAATGACCACTTGGTTGCCTCGTCTTACAGAAAGTATGGTTGTCCCACGAAATTGTTCCAAAATAAAATCCTCATATTAAGCATATGCTGCTCTAAATGGGGATGAAAAATAAAAAAACAATAGGCTAATTTAAAAAAGATACACCATGAGGTAAATTATTCAGTTGTAAATGTTGAGCAATGCTTTGACCAATATCGGCAAAGGTCTCCCGCCGCCCGATAAAATGGCCTTTTATGCTAGAACCATAAACTAACACAGGAATATGCTCACGTGTATGATCTGTGCCAGGAAAAGTAGGATCGCAACCATGATCAGCCGCTATCACCACCAAATCATCAGGTTTTAACAACGCATCTAATTCAGGAAGACGAGCATCAAACGCTTCTAACGCATGAGCATAACCAATCACATCACGACGATGGCCATAAGAAGAATCAAAATCCACAAAGTTGGTAAAGACCAAACTCCCTTCCGGGGCAGTTTTCAACGCGTCCAGTGTTGCATCAAATAAGGCCATATTACCATCTGCTTTAATAGTCTGGGTTACCCCTTGATGAGCATATATATCCGCTATTTTACCTATAGCAATGACTTCTCTGCCTGCTTCTTGCAAATAGTCTAGTAACGTTTTTGTGGGAGGTAAAGTAGCATAATCCTTACGATTGCCAGTTCGTTTAAAAGAACCTGGTTTTCCTATAAATGGGCGGGCAATCACTCGGCCAATTTGATACTCATCAACTAACTCACGTGCAATTTCACAAATCTCATAGAGGCGCTGCAAACCAAAACTGTCTTCATGAGCCGCAATTTGAAATACGCTATCAGCCGAAGTATAAACAATAGGCTTACCAGTGCGCAGATGCTCTTCGCCCAGCTCTTCAATAATCGTAGTGCCAGAAGCATGCTTTTCCCCCAAAACTCCGGGTATGCCTGTGCGTTTTATAAAATCATCAATTAATTTTTTCGGAAAACAAAACGGTTGATCGGGAAAATAACCCCATTCAAAAGTGACTGGAACCCCAGCAATTTCCCAATGGCCACTCGGTGTGTCTTTGCCTAAGCTTTGCTCCACTGCATAACCATAATAACCTGCTGGTTCAGCAAAAGTAGATAACTCGACAAAACGTAATCCAGAACTAGCCAAAGCAGCGTGATAAAGACCTCGTTTTGCCAAGTTGGGTAAATGTAAAGGGCCTTGACGTAGTCCAGGTTTATCACCTTCTCCTCGTTCACACACTTCGTGAATATGCACAAAAGTGTTTGCTCCAGCATCACCGTAGCGTGCAGCATCAAGACTTGCACCTACTCCAAATGAATCCATGAGCAAAATACAAACACGCCCAGTCATGCTTAATCCTCAATTTGTTGACAATGTGTCTCTTTTAAACCAAATAGCATAAGAAATGCAATTAATAAACCTAAGGGTAAAATAATTGCTGCATATTGGTAGGCACTTAATAAATAAGTAGGGGTACCATTAACTACTTGCATACTACCATGCTGAGTCAATAAATAGCTAAAAAGGTTTTGATAAACAATATATCCACCTTGAGTCAATATTGAAATCACACTTACTGCCGTTGCAGTCATCACTGGAGAACTGCTTTCAGCAACTAATGCATAGCTAATTACTTGTGCAGAAGTGAACAAACCTAATAAAAAGAATAAAAAAATCATTAAGTTAAATGAAACAGGCATATAAAGTACGGCAAGTAAAATAAACAACGAAGCTAATGCACCCGCTTTCATTGGTAGAACCCGCAAGCCCATCTTGTCAGATAACCACCCCACTAAAGGTGAGCCAATAATTGATCCTAAAAATAACATCCCATTAATAATAGCTGCTTGCTCAGAGCTGATTTCCAAGCGTTGCTCTAAATACAAGGTTCCCATCATTGCGCCAAATACGGCTATCGCCATATTCATTAAACTGGTGTACAACCCTGCGCGTAAATATTGGGGATTAAAGTAAGCTTTTTTAGCTGCAGAAAAAACATTGATCGATTTTCCTGCTCTTTTTATTGCACATTGTGGTCTTTCCTTAATCCAGAAAAACATCACGATCAACATAGCAAAACCAAGAATTCCAACGTTTTGTACTGCCTGGCGCCATCCCACTAAAGTTACCAGCTTAGTTAAAGGATATTGGGCTAACATGCCTCCTGCCATCGCAATGGTAACTATTACGCCAGTCACTAAAGCCATACGTTTAGGAGCAAACCAATGAGAAGCCAAACGAACCGGACCTAAAAAACAGAAAGCACTGCCAATTCCTGTTACAAAACGAGACAATAAAGCCACAGTAAAGGAATGGGAGTGAGCAAGAAGAAAAGTGCTAACCACACACAATAACATGGCAATTAACAAGGTATTTTTAATGGAAAACCTATCCAATACGATTCCAGCTACAAATAAAAATATAACATTGGATAAATAATAAATACTGGATAGCCATGCCATTTTATCCGCTTGGATTTGATAGTCTTGCATGATATCAGCGGCTATGGAAGCAAACATATTGCCTTGAATACACTCATAAAAAAAGAATAAAGTGGCAGCAAAACATACTATCCAAGGTAAAAAGGATGACTTTAAATCATCTGAGCCTTGAAATTCATCTACCATGTGCATTTTTTCTCCTAAATTTTAGCGTTTGCAATACGTTTCACGAATCAACAAGGCAGCAATTAATGAGGCTATTGCTGTGATGGGGAACATCCACATGGCAAATTGAAAATCTGCAACCGTGTATGTTGTTACTACCAACCCTGCATGACGAGCCATCAACCATCCAAAGAGTACCTGCCCAACGCCACCTCCGCCCATGATGAGCACCGATGCCACTCCCGTAGAAGCTCCAGTTGTTTCAGCTGAATTACTCTCCGCAATTAATGGATAAGAAATAACTTGCGTACTGGTAAAAAATCCTAAGGCAAAAAAGATAATACTTAAGGTCCACTGTGATAAAGTAAAATCCAGGAATAAAGGTAATATAGTTATTAACGTTGCAATTGCGCCAATGACCATTAAAGGTTTTCGACGGCCTTGTACATCAGAAATCCATCCTGCTAAAGGGCAGCCAATAACACTGCCCATGAAAATTAAACTCACTACATTGCTAGCGGACATTTCCGATAAATGGTGAACTGTTTGTAAATAGCTAGCCCCCCATAAGGCGCAAAGAACCATAATGGGTAAATTCAAGAAAGAAGTATATAAGCCTGCCAACCAGTTTTGTGCATTGGATAAAGCGCGAATAAAGCTTGGAATCACTTGGCCTTTTTCTGTATGGATTTTTTCTGGTGAATTCGCTGGTTTATCTTTAACTGTATAGTAAATCCATAGCCAGATGACCACCCCTACCGCGCCATTGATTAACAGAGCATAACGCCATCCAAACATGTCATACAGATAAGCAAAAGGAGTATGTGCCATCATTCCACCCACAAACGCCATCGTCACTAAAGTACCAATAACCAAAGCCTGTCTTCTAGGTGGAAACCAGTGTGATACTAAAACTACGCAGGATAAAAAACAAAAGGCGTTACCTATTCCCGAAAGAAAATGGCAAAAAGAAGCAATTAGAAAAGAATGCGTTAATGCAAAACCGACCGTCCCCAAAATACAAATTAGCATGGCGCTTAAAATCACCTTCCGTGTAGAGAATCGATCTAAAATCACTCCTGCTGGAAGAAGAAAAAGAATATCTGCCCATAAATAAGCACTGGACATCCAGCTTAATTTGGTCGCATCAATTTGGAAGTCATGACGCAGAGGTTGATTAATCACATCAAAAATATTGAGTTGAAAAAATTCATAAAAGAAAAATAGCCCGGCAGACAAGCATACAACCCAAGCCATCAAGTCACTACGAGGCGCATAAACCCTCGAATCCACTGCTACAGAATGTGACACGACTACTCCTCACATCATGGCCTAAAAATTGCGTCATAGTATATCAAAACTTAAACCAAATTGGTATCTTTATTGAACATTCATTGTTCACAGAACATCAATTTTTCATAGTCCCAGAATTAACAAGTTACCCCTGAAGCACGCAGTAAAACCAATGGTCTGCTGGCATGAATTTGCTGAATCCTGGTCATGTGCCCCAGCAAATTAGGTGGCATGTGTTCAATTTGCTCAGGACTGGCAACGACATAATTATCCTGATGATTAGACAATTGTTTGCATAAAGACTCATAACTTACAGCAAACTTCACTTTGCCCGCTGAATAAAATTGCGCCGAAAACTCAGTTCTATAATCAAAATAAATAAGTTGGCTGCCTGACGCCGGCGCTTGCTTTAACCATTCAGCGATCACAGGTTTTTGACTTTTTGCCACGACTTCCGGCATGGTGTTAAAAAGAACCACCCCAAGTAAAAAGATAAAACCACATAAAGTAGCCAATCCCAGTACTAATTTTTTAGCAGGTAGCATAGCACCAGCCCTAACCCAATACTCTGTGAAAAATAGAGCAAATAAAGGCAAGCAAGGGAACACATAGGTATAAATGATGTTACTTGAAAAAGTAAAAAAGAATAGCGGCACTACGGTGCAAAGAAACAAATAACTTAACCAGCCATCTTCATCGCCAAACAATGAAGGTAGCGTACGCCGATATTTTACAAACCAGATAGCTCCCAGAATACACCAGGGAAAAATACCAATTGCAGCAAAGAGCCAAATCATTCCCCAAGGCTCTTGATGTGCAAAACCATATTTATCCCCTGTCCATCCAGGCGTTAGAAAGCGATGAAAATGCTCCCCGACAATAAAATAATTTAAAAATCCGGGCGTTCTTATCTCCGCCCAGATATACCAAGGCAAAGCAATGACTAAAACAAGCATAATCCCTTTGAACCACGGCAATCGCAGCCATAAATTTCGCCATTGATTACGAATAATTACCCAGAAAAAAATGGGTAAGCCCGCTAATACAGTCGCTATAGGCCCTTTAGCCAGTAAACCTAAACCAATCCCCATAAAAAAAATATAGGACCAACCTTTTTTTCCATCAACAATAGCATGCCAGAATGCAACCAAGACCAGCGTAATACAAAAAATTAGTGAAGGGTCGGTCATTACCGTACCCGCATCCAGAAAAAAATAAAAAGTTCCAGCAAGTACCAGACTTGCTAAAATGGCAACCATGGAGCCGCTATGCTTTTTTGCCAAGTCCCATACTAGTAATACCACGCCAATGGATAGTAATAGGCCTGGTAAACGAACTGCCAATTCATTTACCCCAAACAGTTTCATGGAAAAAGCAGATAACCAGGTTGATAAAGGGGGCTTGGCCCAAAAAGGAATACCATAATCATGAAAAAGAGTGACCCAATTTCCTGTTTCAAGCATCTTACGGGCAATTTCCCCATAACGCGCCTCCGAGACATCATTAAGCGGGATGAAACTCATCGAAAGAACACGACATATCAAAAGAAACACAAAGGCAGTAACCGCTTGCTTTAAAAATTGCTGTTGCAAAAACTTATTATTTTCCACGTTCAAAACTGACCTCATTCAAAAAACACTTGCAGCACTGACAAATGAACAGCACTATACTCCAATCAGCAAAATTGAAAAAGAATATTACCCTTTATTTGGGTAAGTTGACAATTAGTCGCCCTATCTCTTTCCTCCTCGGTTTGTTTGAAGCACCCATTGAGATGTTCCAATAAGAATCCTGTTCATATAATCATTTCGTGATGAATTCATTTGTAATGCCAATGGTTTTCTCGAGTAAGCTCAGAATCCAAAATGACTTAAAAATCACCTTTTTTATTTAAAAACACCCAACAATCTTTGTGCTAACTTATTGAATTCACATTCCTTTTTTTAAACAGTACCTTTGTATAATGAAAAGACATGACGACTGTTAAAGTTTAGTTTACACTGAGGAACTGTAAGATGAACTTACATTAACTTTTCGAAACTGGGAGAAAAAACATGACGTTTAAAAAAGGATTAGTACCCTTAAGAGAAGAGTTCGAAAGAACCAAAACCGCGCTGGTTAAATGCAAAGTCTTTAGAGTCGACAGTGACGGGGGCTACTTGATAA
>CAZTYT010000004.1:0-27722 GCA_964618245.1 uncultured Legionella sp.
AAATTCAACAAAGTGGCATATTCTATGAAATTATAACCACGACTTCAAGTGTAATTTCTATTTATGTTCACATTAAAATATTGTATACTGCGCCACCCTTCTCAGATTTTCCATTTTAGAATGCTGGGTATTTAGTCTGGTCGCGGATTAAGCAAGGGCAAAACATAATTTTTTGGAGCATTACACAATGTCAAATATTCTATTAGAAGCAGAAACAAGAACGGATATGGGGAAAGGTGCGAGCCGCCGCCTACGTCGTCTTGAAAACAAAGTACCAGCAGTCATTTATGGCGGAGATAAAAGCCCAAAGTCAATTCATTTCCTACATAATAAAGTAATTAAAGCATTAGAAACTGAAAGCATTTACTCTAGTGTTTTTGATATTACTGTGGATGGAAAAGTAGAACATGTGATTTTGAAAGCGTTACAACGTCATCCTTACAAACCTGTTGTCCTCCATATGGATTTACAACGCGTTTCTAAAACTGATGTCTTAGTCAAAATGATTCCTGTTCACTTTATTAATGAGCAAAAAGCGCCTGGTATTAAAGCAGGTGGAATGATTAGTCATACAATGACTCAAATCGAAGTCCGTTGCCAAGCAAAAGACTTACCTGAGTTTATTGAAGTAGACATGGCTAGCGTTGAATTGGATCAAGTGGTGCATTTGTCTGATCTGAAGTTACCAAAAGGCGTTCACTTGACAGTGGATTTGGCAGATGGTAGCCACAATTCGCCAGTAGTGAGCATTCACATGCCTAAAGTTAGTGCAGTCGAAGAAGAAACTGCTGAAACTTCAGCCTCGGAAGTACCTACTGTTGATTCTGAAGCCGAGAAAGGCGAAGAACAAGCTTAATCACAATTCTAAATTTCATTCTGGATGCAGGAATAACCTGCATCCAGAATAAACGTCTAAAATAATTATCCTGTATTACACACAAATATGGCTATAAAACTTATTATTGGTTTACGTAATCCTGGCTCAGCTTATGAATATACAAGGCATAATGCAGGAGGTTGGCTAGTCTCTGCTTTAGCGCAACGCCACCGTATTACCTTTAAATTAGATAAAAAAATGCAAGCTGAAGTAGCTGAGCTGGAATTAAATAATCAGACTAGCAAATTGTTACTCCCTTTAACTTTTATGAACCTTAGCGGCCAACCGACTCGACTAATCAGTCAATTTTATCGCATTCAACCTCAAGAAATACTGGTTGTTCATGATGAACTGGATTTACCTGCTGGACGAATTAAACTTAAAACAGGAGGTGGTCATGGAGGTCATAATGGTTTGCGAGATATTATAGCGCAATTGGGCAGCAGTGAATTTCATCGCTTACGTATCGGGATTGGTCATCCTGGTCATCGCGATCTTGTGCATCAGTATGTGTTGAGTAAACCCTCTGTTCATGACCGACAATCTATTTACGATGCAATTGACAGAGGCATTGCAATAATGCCTTTACTACTTTCTGGTGATTTGGCAAAAGCCATGAACCAATTAAACGTTTAACTGAGGTACTATTCATGGGATTTAAATGTGGAATCGTAGGCTTACCTAATGTAGGAAAATCAACTCTTTTTAATGCCCTGACTAAAGCAGGCATTGAAGCAGCAAATTATCCTTTTTGTACGATTGAACCCAATGTCGGTATTGTGACGGTGCCAGATCCCCGTCTTGATGCATTACGCGATATCGTTAAGCCTCAGCAAGTCCTCCCTGCTACTATGCAGTTTGTGGATATCGCTGGTATTGTTAAAGGCGCATCTAAAGGGGAAGGACTTGGAAACCAATTCCTAGCCAATATTCGAGAAACTGATGCCATTGCCCATGTTGTTCGCTGCTTTGAAAACACCGATGTCATTCATGTGGATGGACGTGTGGATCCACTCAGTGATATTGAAATTATTAATACGGAACTTGCCTTGGCAGACATGGAGACAGTAGACAAAGCTATTCTAAAAGCTGGAAAAAATAGCCGTAGCGGGAATAAAGAAGCACTGGCTGAAATGAAGGTTTTGGAAAAAATTAAAGCTCATCTTGATGAAGGTTATCCAGTACGTACACTGGAATTAAATGCAGAAGAAGAACCTCTTGTTCGTCGACTTTTTTTATTGACTGCCAAACCAGTATTATATATCGCCAATGTGGATGATAACGGCTATGAGAATAATCCTTTGCTGGAAAAAGTTGAAGCATTGGCTCAAAAAGAAAAAGCTAAAGTTGTCGCCCTATGTGCTGCAACAGAGGCCGAGCTTGTTGAATTAGACGATGAAGATCGTAATGAATTCATGACTGGTTTAGGTTTGAGTGAGCCAGGATTACATCGTGTTATTCGTGCAGGCTATGATCTCTTAGGTTTACAAACTTATTTTACTGCAGGCGTTAAAGAAGTCAGGGCATGGACCGTTCATAAAGGCGCAACAGCACCTCAAGCAGCTGGAGTGATTCATTCTGATTTTGAAAAAGGTTTCATCCGTGCCGAAGTAATTGCCTATGATGCTTTTATCACTTATAGCGGAGAGCAAGGTGCTAAAGAAGCTGGAAAATTACGTCTGGAAGGTAAAGAATACATTGTTTGTGATGGTGATGTAATGCATTTTCGCTTTAACGTGTAAAGCAAAAATCCTTTGTCGGGCCAAGGCCCGACCTACCTTACCCACACAAATAATCTTTTCAGCATTATCAAAAGTTATGTTTACTTGACAATTACCCCTTCCGACTTTAGCATTTGCTGATTAAATGGTAGAGGAAATACAATGACGATTGAGAGTATACGCGCGGCGGTAATTGATGATTTTAACGCGGTTAATGCTTTGATTGTTAATAAAATTGAATCCCAGATTGGTTTAATTGATGAAATGTCTCACCACTTGATGGAAAGTGGTGGTAAACGCTTACGACCCTTGTTGGTTCTATTAGCTAGCAATGCCTGCCAATATGAAGGCCAAGCTCATATCGCCTTAGCTGCCATGGTCGAATTTTTTCATACCGCAACCTTATTGCATGATGACGTTGTTGATGAGTCCACACTGCGCCGTGGGCGTGAGACCGCCAATAACATATGGGGCAGTAAAGCCAGTATTCTGGTTGGCGATTATCTTTTCACTCAATCGATTGAACTCATGGTTGATTCGGGTACCCCAGAAATTCTGAAGCTTTTTTCAAATACTGCATTGGAAATTAGCTGTGGAGAAGTAAAACAGCTTTCTAACCGCCATAATCCAGCCTTAACTTTTGAGGAGTATTTTGAAGTCATTCGGGCAAAAACTGCCCTATTGTTTGCTGCTGCCGCATGTATTGGGCCTATGCTTGCTCACAAAACCAAAGCGGTACAAGACAGTCTTTATGCTTACGGATTGCACTTAGGCAATGCTTTTCAGCTGATTGATGATGCGTTGGATTATTGCTCTGATGCCAAAACTATTGGTAAAAACATAGGAGATGATTTGGCTGACGGGAAAGCAACATTGCCTATCATTCATGCGTTACAACATGGTACAGCGCAGCAAAAACAACAAATTATTACCAGCCTTCAAAAAGGAACATTGGAATATTTGCCCGAAATTTTGCAAGCTTTAGAAGAAACCAAGGCCATTGAATACACCAAGAAAATTGCATCTCAAGAAATTGATTCTGCTTTATCTCACCTTATGGCATTACCCGATTCAAAATACAAAGAAGCCCTCACCCAATTGGCTTTGTTTGCCTTGCAAAGAAGCTATTAAATTATGTCAGATCCAAAAGGTTCATAGCCATCAGGCTATAGGAGAAAATCCAAAACCTCCGTCTTTTTTCACTTTTACGAATCCCGTGTTCAAGCCATAGGGATTCGTTGGATTAGAAAAGCAATTATATTGCTTTTCCAGCTCAGCCTGACGGCTATGGGCCCAAAGCCCGACCTAAATAAATACACATTCAGCTAATGCTCGATGAGATACAATGTATTTTCTTATTTTACGACTATACTATGCATAAGGAATCTGTTTTAGCGAGCTAACTAAGGAGACTTACATGTTATCTAAAAACCTCAAGCGATTCTTTGTTGTTTTAGTCATATTCAGCTTTACTTCCAGCAGTTTTGCCGCGGTCAGGGTGAATAGACATAGCACCACCTGCGTGAATGGCAATTGTCACCACACCAGTACCCACACCAGATGCTATCATGGCAATTGTGCTACCACAGGGCATGGCAGTACATGGGGTCATGGCGGTTATTGGTATCGTTATTAATATCATCGTTTTCTCTTTAGCAAGTTGGGCCTTCGGCCCAACACGTATTATTTGGTTTCTGAATCCTATTTATATTCATATTTCCCTAAGAAATTAAAAGGTTGAGTTTTCGTTTGTCTTCTTGCATAATCACAAGCCAGTTTGATATCAGAATAGGTACGATTATGCCAATGAATTTTTTTAGTAAGATGAAAAAAAATGTGGAGCAAGGATTTGATAATTTAAAAAATGGGGCAAAGCAAGTTGCTGGTAAGGTAGAAGATGCGGTCGTAGAGGCAGTAATCGATCCGTTGAAGGATAATCCTTATTATATTGCAGCCAAGAACCTACACCAAGCGACTGCTGCGGCAATTCCCTCTCTTAAACCAAACTCAAAGCTTAAACGTCATGCTTTAGAATTTACAAGTAAGTTAAATGAAGTTCTTCAGCAGTATGAGCTGGCAGTTGCACAAAATAGAACGAAAGATGCAATAAATCAAGCTACGGGTACTTTAATGCAGACATGCTTTAACCTCATTGAAGAATACCAACATCACCTATTAGAGGCACCTAGCATACTTGATCGCATTAAAACATTTCTCAATGACGTAATTAAATACTTGAGCTTACCTTTCCCTCCCTTTGAGATTAAACCAGAACCAAGTGCATTGGCAAAACAAAGTACTTTTGCAGCGAAACTTGAAGAGCTTAATCAATTAAAGGAAGAGCCTCAGGAAAGTCCGCGTCTATAATTAGTACTGTATGAGGTCGCTTTGCATGTCGGGCCAAGGCCCATAGCCGTCAGGCTAAGGGAAAAACCAAGAACCTCTGTCTTTTTTCACTTTTTTCGAATCCCCGTGGCTTGACCACGGGGTCCAATGGATCGATGCAAGATCGCTAGACCCCGTGGTCAAGCCACGGGGATTCGTTGGATGCGGGAAGCGGTTATTGCTTCTGAAGCTTAGCCTGACGGCTATGGGCCAAGGCTCGACCTACTTCGGGTGAGGGTTGCAATTCGGATCTGTTTGCTCGTTTTTCTTATTAGTTGACTTAAAAAACCGATGTATTGGGTTTGGGTTTTCAGCCTTAATAAGAGGAGCTGGATAGAAAGCAGTTAATAAGGATTTATCTATCTTGCGAAGTTCATCATAGAGAAATTTTAAATTTTGAACTAAACTAAGCGAATTTTTTTTAAAATCTTCAAAAACAATTTCATCTTCCAAAAGCAATTTTGCTTGTTTATCTAATGCCTGTTTCAAATTTTTTAGATCCAACCTCCGATGATTTACTACCCCAGATTCATTAAAGATTTTTTTTGTAGTGTAGTAAATTACTTCAAGACGCATCGCTATTTCTTTATCAATTTTCTGCGCAAGAAATAATTTTGCAGGATAGCCATCCCTTACTGCTATGGGTGCAAATTGGAGAGCCGCAGGATTTTGTTCAATTGCAGTATAAATAACTTCATAATCAAGTTTAAGAGGCTTAGGAACATAAGGAAGAGCTAAGCCATTAGTTTTCACTACTATATCCAAAATGAAACTTTTGTCTTCATGTAAAGCTTGAGGGACATAAGGAAGAAGAAACTCATTAGCCATAACCAAATACGATATGAAGTATTTATCTTCGCACAATGCTTTATTAGATTCATCTTTTAACAGAGCAGGAAAACGCTTAGCTAAACTTATTACAAAGCGTGTGTGGTCAATAAAAGCTTCTTTAGTAAAAATCTTCTTGGTATGAGGAAAATATTTTGCTGCTTGCTGTTGCCAGTAATCTGGAAGGCTCATGAAGTCATAAAAATCTTTACCATACTCTGTTATATGATCCAGAACATAGAATGGGGAAGCGCGAGATAAATGCTTCGAAACTATATTTAGAAAAAGATACCTGGCCAGGTTAGCATCAGCTGGTAATGTTAACTTGAATTCTTCAGGTACTGGCGAGTTGAGTGGCCTTTCATTTTTATCTTCCATGGTAAAATCCATTTTGCTAAATTTTCAATTTAATTGTATCATAAAAAATCATTTTTTGGTTCTTTATGACAATATTTAAAAATAGCAATTGGTTTTAACATGAAAGGTCGAGCCTTGGCCCGACGTATAATATATATCCTACACCCTAAAGGCTAATTAACTCCATGCCACCCAAATAAGGTCTTAACGCAGCAGGAATACGAATATTGCCATTTTCATCTTGATAATTTTCCATCAGAGCAACTAAAGTACGCCCTACTGCCAAACCTGAACCATTTAGCGTATGCACTGGCTCAGTCTTCTGGGTTTCAGCATTTCGATAACGCGCTTTCATGCGGCGTGCCTGGAATGCTTCCATGTTGGAGCAAGAAGAAATTTCCCGGTAAGTATTTTGGCTAGGCAACCATACTTCCAAATCATACGTTTTGGCAGAACTAGGTCCCATATCCCCTGTGCACAAAGCAACTACGCGATAAGGTAGTTCCAAACGCTGTAAGATGGCTTCTGCGTGTTGCACGAGCTTTTCTAAAGCAGTGTAGGATTCTTCCGGTTTGGTAATCCAAACCAACTCTACTTTTTCAAATTGATGTTGCCTGATCATTCCCTTGGTATCTTTACCATAGGAACCTGCTTCACTGCGAAAACAAGGAGTATGACAAGCATAACGTATAGGCAATACTTCTTCGTTTAATAATTCATCACGTACGGTATTAGTTACGGGAATTTCAGCTGTAGCAATCAGATAATAATTTTGCTCGCCTACTAATTTAAATAAGTCTTCTTCAAATTTCGGTAACTGACCAGTTCCTAATAAACTATCCGCATTAACGATATAAGGAACGTAGATCTCCTGATAACCATGTTCTTGGGTATGGATATCGAGCATGAATTGCGTTAAGGCCCGATGTAGCCTTGCTAGATTATTTTTCATCACCACAAAGCGGCTACCGGTTAATTTTGCAGCTAAAGCAAAATCCATCTGTCCCAAAGCTTCGCCCAATTCATCATGAGACTTCACTGGAAAATCAAAAGTGGGCACAGCCCCCCATTTTCTTACTTCCAAATTATGCTGCTCATTTTCACCTACTGGTACTGACTCATGGGGGATATTAGGTAATCGTAAAGCAATTGCTTCGACTTGTTGCAAGATAGCTTCGAGTTCATGTTTTTTTTGCTCAAGCTCTTCTCCAATGCGGTTAACCTCAGCACGCATCGGCTCAATGTCTTCTCCCCGGGCTTTTGCTTCCCCAATGCTTTTGGAACGAGTATTACGCTCGTTTTGTAAGGCCTGGGTTGCCACCTGGATCGCTTTGCGCTTTTCTTCCAAGGCAATGAAAGCTTCAGGATCAAACTTAAAACCGCGCTTTAACAACTGAGTAGCAACAAATTGGGGGTTATCTCGCAATAATTGAATATCTAACATGGGCCTTTACTCTAATATAGTCTACTTATTTATCAGTCCCTGATATTGGTATCAAAGACCGTATTACCTTACAATCCCGCGGGAAGAGCGGTTTAATGCATCAATCATCAGAACTACTTCAGGAAACTCCGCTTGCATTAATTCAAGTTCGGCAACAGACTGCTGTACTGTTAAACCTTTACGGAAAATAATTTTATAGGCTCGACGTAAAGCATCGATAGCTTCTGATGAAAATCCTCGACGACGTAATCCTACTGTATTGATCCCATAAACTGACGAGTTATAACCAGCAACCATAATGTAAGGAAGGACATCTTTGGCTGCATAAGTCGCTCTGGCAATAAAAGCATAAGCGCCTACGTGGCAGAATTGATGCACCGCTGCATAACCACCAATGATAGCATAATCATCTACCGTAACATGCCCAGACAAGGCTCCATAGTTAATAATGATAATATTATTACCAAGTAGGCAGTCATGGCCGACGTGGGTGTATGCCATCAAGAAATTGTTATTACCAATCCGTGTTACACCACCACCTTTGACTGTTCCGCGGTTAATCATACAATATTCGCGGATAATATTATCGTCCCCTATTTCCAATCGGGTCGGTTCACCTTTATAAGTGATATCTTGAGGCTCATCCCCCACCGAAGCAAACTGGAAAATTTTATTGTTTTTACCAATAGTGGTTGGTCCTTTAATCACCGCATAGGGCCCAACCCAGCTATTTTCACCTATTTCAACATCTGGGCCAATGACTGCACCAGCACTAACAGTGACGCCTGTTGCCAATTTAGCAGAGGGGTGAATTATCGCTCGTTCATCTATCACTTTTTAATTTCCTTCGCTGCACTTAATAAATCCGCGGAACAGGCAAGTTTATCACCAACATAAGCTTCGCCATGCATACGCCAAAATTCTCTTTTTTTTGCTACATATTTTACTTCCAGGCGTAATTGATCGCCTGGCGTCACTACGTGTTTAAATTTTGCATTATCAATGCCTGCAAAAAAAATGCAGCACATTATCTTCATGTGTGCAAGATAAACCAGCCAACAAACCACATGCTTGAGCAAGTGCTTCTAACATTAACACCCCAGGCATGATTGGATTTTCAGGAAAATGCCCGGTAAAAAAGTTTTCATTAATCGTGACGTTTTTGATTGCAGTTAAATAATCAAAAGCCTTGTAATCTAATACCCTGTCAACCAAGAGCATGGGGTAACGGTGAGGCAACAAATCAAAAATTTGTTTTATATCTACTAAAGATTCACTCATACGTGTGTTCCCGTTAATTATCAAGTTTTTAAAAGAGGGAGTATTATCCTGTTTTCATTCAGGCAAATCAATTGCAAATGTCATATTCTTGATGTAATTACTCACAAACCAATTTTTTTTCTATCGCACTGAGCTTTAAAACATAATCATCCAGTCGTTTAAAACGTGCTGCATTACGACGCCAGCGCTCATGCTCATGCACTAAAGTCCCTGACGAATAAATACCCGATTTAGCAAGCGATTTATTTACTGTTGACATCCCGGTGATCACAACATCATCCACTAAATGAACATGTGCAGCAATACAACTGCCCCCACCAATCACACAGTCCGCACCAATTTGCACATAAGCACCAACCATGGCACAACCGACAATAATAGTGTTTTTTCCGATCAAAACATCGTGCGCAATTTGCACCAGATTATCAACACAAACCCCTTCAGCAAGATAGGTGTCATTTAAGGAACCTCGATCAATTACCACATTAGCACCGACATGTACGTTATCAGCCAAACATACACCTCCAACAGCAGGTCCTTGTTGCCAATGCCCCTGAGATTTAAGGTAATTAAAGGGCATTGCTCCTAAAATACTCCCTGAATTGAGCACATTATTAGCCCCTAATCTACAACCAGCATGTACAATTACCCCATTTGCAATCTGAGTGTTTTTACCGATGCTAACCGATGACTCAATAACCGTGTTTGCTCCAATGATAACAGCATCATCTATGCGTACCCCTTCCCCTATTACACTATAAGGGCCAATTGACACCTCTTTTCCGATTTGGGCCGATGGATGAATAGATGCTGTTGCCGCTATTCCTCCTATAAAATCTTTTGTCGATGATAAAAATTGAATGGCTTTAGTCATCGCTTGTAAGGGATCAGCAACGATTATTGAGTTTCCAGCATACAAATGCTGATGCTCTGCTTTCAGTAAAACAACTCCAGCTTTCGTGGTGTTCAAAACCTCTGATAGTAAAGGATTATCAAAGTAAGCTAAGTCATTGGGAGTTGCGCGGGCCAAAGAAGTAAAAGAAAAAATGGCGTGTTCAGCATTACCATGCCACACGCCATTCAAATATTCAGCTAATTCCGATAAAGTTAGCAATTTAAATCGCCAAATTAGTTAATTGCCTTAACTACTTTATCAGTTACATCTAAAGTGTCATTGCTGAAAGGTGCTGCGTCTTTTTGTACGATCAAATCGTATTTGTCTTCTTTTGCAACTTTAGAAATTGCTGCACGAACTTTAGAATACAAACCTTCCATTGCTTCATTGTTTGCTGTACTTAGTTCTTGTTGATATTGTTGACCATCACGTTCAAATTGTTGTTGCGCACTGATGATTTTCTTTTCCAAGTCTTTCTTTTGAGTAGCACTCATGATAGCACTATCACGCTTGAACTTTTCCATATCGGATTTCAAAGTGGCTTCCATTGCAACCAATTTATCACGACGGGGTTTGAATTCTTTTTCCAGCTTTTGTTGAATTTCTTTCATTTGGCTAGAAGTCTGCATAATTTTTTGTAAATCAACTACACCAATTTTTGCAGGCTCAGCAAATGCACTTGCACAAAAAACGCTTAAAACTAAGGCTAAAACCCCACCAAACCGCTTCATAGTTATCTCCTAAATTAAAGACAAAGATGCTAGCACAATTCAATATAGGTTGCGATACGTGTCAATAATTTTTTTAAATAAGAAGCAACTGACTTTTATTCTCTTGAACAAAACATCAAATTGCTTCCAAAATTAAGCTGAATTAAACCCACTAAAACCCTGAGGACAGAGCAAATTGGAATAATTGTTGTTGATCGAAAGGCTGAGGATTTAATGCTTTCGCGACACTAAATGCCAAGGGGCCAAAAGGTGAGCGCCACTCCACTGAAACACCCGCAGAATAACGTATGGGACCCCCATCAAAACCGGTGAACATAGGCAAGGTATTATAGGCAAAAACGTTACCCGCATCAGCAAACACGGTAGTTCTTACGTTATCGCGACTTAAAGGATAAGGCAGGATAAGTCCAGCACTTGCACTTGCCAGGAAGTTACCCCCCATGGAATTATGCAAATTATCCAAAGGTCCTAAAGAGTAGCTATCATAACCACGCACCTGACCGGGTTGCGCGGTACCCCCCGCATAATAGTTTTCAAAGAAAGGTAAGCCACTGCTATTAAACATATTTCCATAACCAGCAAATCCTTGAATGGAGAAAATCCATCCATGCACCAGCGGTTGGTATAAGCGTGCTTGATAAGAACCTTTATAATAAGACAATGAATCAGATGTTGCGGGTAAAGCAACCACTCCAGAAAGTTGTTGGTTCATACCACGGGTAGGATAAGGAAATTGATCATAGCTATTTCGCGCCCAACCAGAAGACAATCTGATTTCCTGGAAGTGTCGGCCATAAACTGATACGAAATTTTGGATAGGAATAACATAGCCTACCGTTTTGATTTCTACATCCTGATACCCATACCCTAGTTGGAAACTACTCGCCTCTCCAAGTGGGAAGTTGTAATTTACATCGCCACCAAAGCGGTTGGAACTATAAGTACTGACATTAAGATTTCGAGGGTCTACTCGAGCAAAATATAGATTGACACCCCGGCCAACGCCTGTATCAGTATAAAAAGGATTGTAATAATTTACTGTGTAATCCTGACCCCACTTACTCGAAGTGAATGCAGCCCCCATCGAACGGCCAGTTCCCATAAAGTTATGCTGGTTAATTGAGGCATTCACCTGATAACCGTTGGTACCATAACCGATGGAAGCACTCGCTTCTGCAGAAGGAGCCTCTTCAACTTGCACGTCCATATCTACTTGATTATTTGCCCCAGGTACTGGTGTTGTTTTAACATCGACATTCTTCAAATAACCTAAAAGCCGTAATTGGCGCTCAGATTCTTTAATATTATGCAACGATAACAGACCACCTTCATCCTGACGAATAACACTTCGCAGTACATAATCGCTGGTTTTAGTATTTCCATGGAATTTAATTCGCCGTACATAAACATGCCGCCCTGGCTCAACCACAAAAGTAATAAAAACTGTTTTATTTTCTTCATCTAATTGAGGCTCTGCATTAATAGCAGGAAATCCATAACCCACATCGCCCAAGGCCAGACCAATCGCAGAAATAGACTCTGTCACTTTCTTACGCGAAAAAACTGCCCCTTTACGTACTTGAATTAAGGAGTCAATTTTTTCTTTGGGAACAACCGTTTTACCTACTACTTTATAACCGGAAAAATGGTATTGTGGGCCTTCATCCACCTGGATATTAATATAAACATCTTTTCTATCAGGAGAGAGTAATACTTGGGAAGAAACTATTTTAAACTTGAGGTAACCTCTATCCAGGTAATAAGAACGTAAGGCCTCTAAAGAAGCATCCATTCCGGCTTTAGTATATTGATCCTTTTTTGTGAAATAAGTGAAAATATTAGATGTTGATAAAGCAAATTCTGGTAATAACTCATTATCTTTGAAATCATGATTACCAATAATTTTAATTTTTTTAATGCGCGATACCCGACCTTCAGAAACATTGATATTAATTGCAACCCGATTATCCGTTAAGGGAGAAATACGAGTATCAATTCGGGCATTATATTTACCCCTGGAATTGTAAGCTTTTTTTAGTTCTTTTTCCAAGCGCTCTAAAGTTGATTTTTGGAAGACTCGGCCTTTAACCAGACCCATTTCCTTGAGGAATTCTTTCATCTTGTCACTGGGAATATCTTTATTTCCAGTAATATTAATTGCCCCTATAGTCGCACGCTCAACCACATTGACAATAAGTATGTTGCCCTGACGCTCTAAGGAAACAGACTGAAAGAAACCAGTGTCATAAAGGGTACGGATAATTTCCCCTGTCGAGCTGGAATTAACTTCTTCACCAACTTGCACAGGAATATAGTTTAATACCGTTCCAGTGGATACTCGCTGTAATCCAGTCACTTTAATCCCTTTCACAATGAAACCATCATCTGCCATTGTTAAAGAAGACCAAGCTAAAAGCGAAGAACAACAAACCCCTACAATTACTTTACTACTGATTTTTTTCATTATTATTTTACGTCCAGTTTTACTTCACGTGTTAAAACACATAACACGTAATGCTGTGTGTATTTTTTGAATTAAGGCTCAATTTCAGCCCATTCAAAAACTGACTCTTTTTATAGGAACTAGAAACCACTGTCAAGTTTTTATCCTTAAGTATCGTCATCATTCAAACGAATCTTCTGGGTATGACCGTGGGTCAGCTATTCGTAAGGTTAGCCTTAGCTCAACAGCGTTAGCCTAACTACTTAACCGGGATATATCATTGCTCAAGGCAATAAACATTAATGCAAACAACACTAATAATCCCACATAAGCGCCTGCAGATTTCAAACTATCTGAAACCGGCTTGCGACGAATAAGTTCCACCAGATAATACAGTAAATGCCCACCATCAAGCATAGGAATGGGTAATAAATTTAACGCCCCTAAGCTGATGCTAACTAAAGCGAGAAAAAATAAATAGGATGCCAGGCCACCACGACCAGAATCACCTGCCCCCTGAGCAATGCCTACAGGCCCACTAATGCTATTTAATCCCAAACGACCAGTAATTAATCGACCCATTAATGTAAAAGTAGTCCCGGTAAGTTGGGCTGTTTGTTTTAGAGCAGTCAACACGGCCTGGCCAGGTTCTTGCCTTTCCATGCGCAACCAATGTGCCGGCCAATGGACTTTTTGTGAGCGCATGCCTAAAAACCCTTCTTTCTTACCTTTATTTACTTGGCTTCCAGTCTGAACAACTAGCGTTTGGACTATCCCGTTTCTTTTAACTTGCAAACTCATTTGGGTATCTGGACGGGCCTGAACGTATTCGACTAGATATAACCAGTCATCCACTAGCTTGCCATCAACACTTAAAATTTCATCGCCATGTTCTAAACCTGCTTTTGCAGCGGGTGATTCTGATACAACTTCACCAACTATAGGTGGGATAGAGGGAATAAAAGGTTCAATCCCTAAACTTTTAAGTGGATCGGGTTTCTTATCGTCCAACTGCCAATTAGCCAAAGGCAGGGTAAGTTGAGTGATATGACCATCAGCTAAAGATTTTACAGTAATCGGCACTGTTTCTTTGGAACCGACCAAAGGCATTAAAGCATATTGAAAATCACGCCAGCTATTTATTTTGACATCGTTTAGGGCAACAATTTCCTCGTGCGCTGTAAGTCCCGCTTTGGCTGCGATACTCCCTGGTTTTACCTCTTCAATCATAGGTGCCAAAGACTGTATGCCAATTACTAGCACAAGCCATAGCGCCATAAAAGCAAAAATAAAATTAAATAAAGGCCCTGCAAGAACAATCGCGATGCGTTTCCAAACGGATTGGTTATTGAAAGCCAAATGTCGTTCGCTGGCGGCTACTTCTCCTTCCGATTCATCCAGCATTTTGACATAACCACCAAACGGAAATAAAGACCAGGCATACTCCGTTCCTCTTTTATCGCGCCAACGTGCCAATACCGGTCCAAAACCAAATGAAAAACGCAGTACTTTTACACCGCACCATCTGGCAATTTGAAAATGACCATACTCATGCACCGTGACTAACAATAACAAGGCTAATAAAAAAAACAGCAACGTTAAAAGCATAGCGCTATCCCAAAGTTAATCCGAAATAAAATAAAGGTAAGGCGGCGATTAAGCTGTCCAGGCGATCCAAAATGCCCCCATGACCAGGTATAAGTGCTCCGGTATCCTTTAAATGACAGCGACGTTTGAGAATGCTAATGAACAAATCCCCAAAAATTGAGATAATCACCGTACAAAATGCTAAAAAGAACCAATAAACCTTAGCGATCGGATTAAAGTACAAATTAGCTACCTCTACTACAAGCATAGCAAGAATTAAGCCGCCTAGTACTCCTTCCCATGATTTTCCTGGGCTAACCTGGGGAATAAGCTTATTTTTACCCCAAAGCTTGCCGCTCAAATAAGCACCGATGTCCGAAGCCCAAATTAAAAAAAGTAAATAAACAAGTAATGCCTTTCCTTCTGGCAAATGATATAAATGAATCAAACTTTGTGCAAATAAAGGTAAAATAATCAAGCCTAAAATAGCCACGATCCCTGGATACCCCCAGTAATGCTGCGAGGCAGGAAAAGTAAGAATAGCTAAGGCATTAAAAAGCCACAGTATTAAACCAAAAACTAGCCAATAAGAAAAAAGCTGTCCACAACCCCATAATCCCAAAAACAGAATAATCAGAAACCCAACTTGCTGAGATATTTTCTTTAGTGGAATTAATTGCAAAAACTCCCAGGATGCAGCGCCAAAAACCACAAGAACTATCCCTGCTAAAAGCCAAGGGTGTCCATAAAAAATAATTAATAAAACCAAGGGCACTAAAATTAGAGAGGTAATCAATCGCTGTAAAAACATAATATTGCCCTTTATGAAAGATCTTTTAATATTAGAAAGTTAACGAATTTGATTTTGAATTTGACCAAAACGTCTTTTTCTTTTGCTAAACGAAGCCAATGCCAATTCCAACTCATCTTCACCAAAGTCTGGCCAATGCACTTCTGTAAAATAAAGCTCCGTATATGCCAATTGCCATAAAAAAAAGTTACTGATTCGTAGTTCACCGCTGGTTCGAATAAACAGGTCAGGATCAGGTAACCCAAATGTATCGATGTACTTTGCAAAATGCGATTCATCGATTTCGTTCATGGTCAAATGACCATCGATTATTGCCTGAGCTACTTTTTTGGCTGCAGTGACTATATCCCATTTACCACCATAGTTTACGACAATATTTAAAAGGAGCTGGGTATTATTCGCAGTTAAGTACTCAGCTTCTTGCATTTTTTGTTGTAAGACTGGGGATAATACGCTGCGATCGCCAGTAAAACGCATGCGAATGCCATGCTCGTTGAGTTCTGCCAACTCCTTACTTAAAGAGTCAATAAACAGCTCCATAAGAAAATTAACCTCTTCCACTGGGCGTGCCCAATTTTCAGAACTAAACGCAAATAAACTTAAACAGGCTATTTTTTTTGCCATGCAGGCTCGGATCATCCTGCGGACTGATTCAACACCAGCTTTATGGCCTTCAATACGAGGTAACCCCTGGTTTTCAGCCCAACGACCATTACCGTCCATTACAATGGCAATATGTTGAGGGATCTTCTGTTCCAAAACGACTCTTCCTACCCTAAAAAATGCTGCATAGTCTAACCTTTTTAATCTGAAAATTTAAGTGTTAGTCGTAAATAGTTAATAGTATAATCCCAAGATTTGAGAGATTTTCTCTGGAGTTTCCTATGTCAAAGCAAGCGCCGCTGCTCTTGATAATATTAGATGGTTGGGGATACAACCCCAATAAACAACATAATGCCATTGCCAAAGCCCATACGCCCCAATGGGATAAATGGTGGCAAACTTGCCCCCATATCTTGCTACAAGCTTCCGGGGAACCAGTAGGGTTACCCGATGCACAAATGGGGAACTCCGAGGTAGGACACATGCATATTGGTGCTGGGCGTATTATCCAACAAGACTTCACCCGTATTAATCAAAGCATTGAGAAAGGAGAGTTTAAGCAAAACCCTGTGTTTCACAATATGATTGAAACATTGCAAGTCAGTGGGAAGTCATTACATCTAATGGGATTACTTTCACCGGGGGGGGTTCATAGTCATGAAGCGCACCTTTTTGCTTTACTCGCCTATTGCGCTGAACAAAAATTCCAATCAGTCTATTTGCATTTGTTTCTTGATGGTCGTGACACTCCACCACAAAGTGCATTGCAAAGTATTGAGCGTTTAAAAAACCAACTTAAAAAATACCCTGTGGCTCACATTTGTTCAATATCTGGTCGATATTATGCCATGGACAGAGATAATCGTTGGGACCGCATTGAACCTGTTTATACTCTTTTAACCCAAAAACAAAGTCAGTATCATTTTGCGGATGCAGAAACAGCAATAAATACCTTTTACCAGCAAGGTATTTTTGATGAGTTTATCCCTCCGACTCTAATTGGCGAAGGCAAAGCCATTGAAGATGGTGATGCCATTTTATTTTTTAACTTTCGAGCGGATCGCGCTCGCCAATTAACCACCGCTTTTATCGATGATTCTTTCCAGCAATTTCATCGCTTGAAATTACCTAAACTCTCTTATTTTATCAGTATGACTCAATATGATAAAAATTTAGCTACTACTGCTGCCTTTCCACCTATTCCTCTTGACAATACCTTAGGTGAAGTACTCGCAGCACATGGATTAAGCCAATTGCGGATTGCTGAAACAGAAAAATATGCTCATGTCACTTTTTTCTTTAATGGGGGAAAAGAAAATGTTTTCCCTAATGAAAAAAGAGTATTAATCCCTTCACCTAAAGTTGCAACTTATGATTTACAGCCAGAAATGAGCGCCCCTGAACTGACTGAACGTTTAGTTGAAGCAATAAATAGTAATGCTTATGATGTCATAATCTGTAATTATGCGAATGCTGATATGGTCGGGCATACCGGAAATTTTCAAGCTGCTGTACGCGCCATTGAATGCTTAGATCAATGCATGAGCAAAATATGGGAAGCGCTATCTCCTAAGGGAGGGCAAATTCTGATCACTGCGGATCATGGTAATGCTGAAGAAATGTTTGACGAGACTACCCACCAAGCTCATACTGCTCATACCAGTGAACCTGTACCCTTAGTTTATGTAGGAGGAAATTGGCATTTTAACTGCAACACAGGAAGTTTGACCGATATCGCACCAACTATCCTGGGTTTATTAGGCATTACGCCACCTCTAGAAATGACTGGGCATCAATTATTAGAAAAAAATACTCATGACTAAACGAAGTAATCAGTTAAGGAATAACTGGGTAGCATTCCCTTTAGGCATGCTGTTTGGTTTGGGTTTGCACGCTAATCCGGCTAAAATTCAGCAAACACAAAGCCAGCTTAAACACCTGGATGCACAAATTCATAATTTGCAGCAGACACTAAATTCGGCCCATGATAAGCGCAGCGTCCTGAACAAAGAATTAGCCACCACGGAAAAACAAATAGGACAAAGTGTCCGAGAATTGCGTCTCATTCAAAAAAACATGAATGAAAAGACCCATAAAATTAATTTATTACAAACTCAAGTTAACCAACTCAACCAACAATTAACTACCCAGCAGCAACTTTTGGCAAGTCATGTAAGAGCTCGTTATCAAATGGGAGAATATCAACCTGTCAAATGGTTACTTAATCAAGATGCCCCATACAAAATAAGTCAAATTTTAACTTACTATCAATATATCATTAAATCCCGGCAACAATTGATCGCGCAAATAGATGCGACTAAAAAAAATCTGAATCAAAGTAAAGAAACACTAAATCAGGAGCTCAATGAAAATCAAAAACTAAAAGCTGATTTGATTAACAATCAAGAGCAGTTGCAACAGAATAAAAGTTATCACACTGCTTTACTGCATTCTATAAATGATGAGATTCAAAATAAACAGAATCGCTTACGTGAAGCACAAAAGAATAAAGAAAATTTAGCTCATCTTTTACATGAACTTTCTCAACAAAGCGAGGTGCGAGTTAATCAACCTTTCCAACAAATGCGTAAAAAATTGCCTCTTCCAGTTCAAGGTTCTGGCCGCTCCCTGCAAAAGATGAACCAGGGAGTGACATTTTTTGCCGATGAAGGGGCGGCAGTTACTGCCGTCTACCCCGGTAAAGTAGTGTTTAGTGACTGGTTAAAAGGCTATGGCCTACTATTAATTATTGATCATGGCCAAGGTTTTATGACCTTATACGCCCACAACGAATCCCTCTTTAAGAAAAAAGGACAAGCCGTACGCCAAAACGAGCAAATCGCTAGTGTAGGCCATAGCGGTGGAATTAAGCAAAACGGTCTATACTTCGAAATAAGACTGAGAGGAAAAGCTATTCCGCCACTTGAGTGGCTCGCTCGCACTTAAAACAAAAGATAACAAGCGAAAGCGAATATTTTCATCTCTGGCACTTAAATTGCATTTCAATAATTATAAGAAAGAGAATGGCTTCTGTATGGCCTGTATCTGAGGAGATCGCTATGTTGATAAGAAGATTATATCCATGCACAATGGCAATAGTGTACGCGCTTACACTGATGTTACCTCTGACGGCCTTTACTGCTGAACAAGCTACTGACAACTCCAATGACAACCCTAAAGCCGTGCCTTTAGAAGATGTCCAACGCTTTTCTAATGCAATCGGGGAAATTAAAAAATATTATGTAAAACCAACGGATGATAAAGAACTCTTTGATAATGCTATCCGCGGTATGCTTAGTGGACTAGATCCTCATTCAAGTTACCTTGATGAGGAAGAGTTTAAAGAATTACAGACCTCCACTAGTGGTGAATTTGGTGGTTTAGGATTGGAAGTGACTATGGAAGATGGCGTAGTCAAAGTAGTCACCCCACTGGTAGATACTCCTGCTTTTAAAGCAGGCATTAAATCTGGTGACTACATCATCAAGCTCGGTAAAGAATCTGTTCAAGGTTTATCACTTAAAGATGCCGTTAATTTGATGCGTGGTAAAGCTGGAAGCACCATTCAATTAACCGTACTACGTAAAGGCGTTAATAAAGCTCTCACTTTTGATTTGGTTCGCGAAGTCATACAGATTAAAAGTGTGCAAAGTCGCTTGCTTAGCCCAGGCTATGCATATATCCGATTGACTCAGTTCCAGGCTTTAACCGGGCATGATATGTTGCAAGCAATTGACCGACTAAAGCAACAATCTGGTGGCAAACTTAAGGGTTTAGTTTTAGATTTAAGAAACAACCCTGGCGGATTGCTTGATGCAGCCATTCAAGTCTCTGATGCCTTTTTAGGTAAAGATAAATCTGGGAAACCTGAAACGATTGTTTCTACGAAAGGTCGTTTGCCTGGCTCTGACTTTACCGCTTTAGCAAAAGGAAATGATGTTTTAGAAAATGCGCCAATGGTTGTGTTAATTAATAATGGTTCTGCTTCTGCTGCTGAAATTGTTGCCGGGGCTCTTAAAGATAACAAACGAGCAGTGATCTTGGGAACCACCAGTTTTGGCAAAGGCTCTGTTCAAACTGTTTTGCCCTTAGATAATAAAACAGGTATTAAACTAACAACAGCCCTCTACTACACCCCATCAGGCACATCAATACAAGCAAAAGGGATTATTCCTGATATCGTGGTGAATGAGCTGGAAATTCCTAAAGATGCTGGGAAAAAAACCAAAGATGCTACTGGATTTAGCGAAGCTGATTTAAGTGGTCATTTACTTAATAAAAATAATCCATCCAATAGTGATGCTAAAAATGATAAGGAACAAACTGAAGATTTATTACATAATGACTATCAACTCTACTCCGCGTTAACTGTGCTAGAAGGCATGGCTTTAGCGAACAACAAATAAGTCCCATCTCTTCCTTCTCCTGCATCTGGGAGAAGGAATTTTTTTATTGATTAAAATCAAACTAAATGGTACAATTTTTAATCATTCATATTAAATATGTAACCTATGAACTATCTTATCTCGCTCTTACTGACCTTAGTAATTATTTTTCCTTGCCAGGCAAAAACATCCATCAGCTTACGTGATAAAATTGGACAAATGTTATTGATTGGATTTGAGGGAAAATCCATCAATGCCCAATCCGATATTGTTCGAGCCATTGAAAAAGATAATATTGGTGGGGTTATTCTCTTTGATTATAATTCGCAGACTAATCTTTTTGATAAAAATATTCAAAACCCCACTCAAGTCAAGCAATTAAATCATGATTTAGCCCGCTATAACCATTTGGCAAATAAAAAATTTCATCGGCCTGATTTGCCTTTATTAATTTCTGTCGATTATGAAGGTGGGTTAGTCACTCGTTTAAGCGAAAAATATGGCTTTCCAAGTACATTAACAGCTGCGGAAGTAGGAAAAAAAGGACCTGAAACTGCTGAAGCCAATGCAAAAATTATGGGGAAAACTTTAGCTGATGCTGGGTTTAATTTAGATTTTGCACCAGTACTTGATGTAAACGTTAATCCTGAAAACCCAGTGATTGCTAACAAAGAACGCAGTTTTTCCAATGATCCCGAGATAGTAAGTCAGGATGCAGAAATCTATTCACGTGTTTTTTTACGGCAAAAAATCCAATGCGCTTATAAACATTTTCCAGGTCATGGCAGCTCGCATGCTGATTCGCATTTGGGTTTTGTTGATGTAAGCAATAGTTGGAAAATTTATGAGCTAGAACCCTATCGTTATTTATTAAATCAAAAGTATAGCTGCGGAGTCATCATGAGTGCGCATATTGTTAACCGCCAACTGGATGCCTCCGGACTTCCTGCGACGTTATCACATAAAATATTAACTGATTTATTACGTCACCAACTGCATTTCCAAGGAGTAGTCATTACTGATGATTTGCAAATGAAAGCGATTAGTGCTCATTATGGATTAGAGCAAGCCCTGGTATTAGCAATTAATGCGGGGGCAGATATGCTCATTTTTGGCAATACTCTGGCAGGGAAACCTCAGGATCCAGCACGTGTTATTGATATTATTGAAGCGAAAGTAAAAGCAGGGAAAATTAGCCCTAAGCGCATTGAGGAAGCCTATCAACGAATAGTGACTTTAAAACGGTCTCTGCGATAAACGGTTGAATCTGAAGAAATAGGAAAAACTATATACACATGGCTTTTGGATGACTTTAATCGACAAAATTCCACATTAAGATCGGAATGGACCCGCTAGATCGGGATGGACCCCGCGGTCGACGCCGCGGGGATTCGTGAAATTAGATCTATAAATTATCCTATGAGCATCGCCAAACTCCAGCAAATCTTCGCCATACTCTTGCAAGTCCTCGCCAAACTCTTCGAGCTTCGAATCCCCGCGGCATCGACCGCGGGGTCCATTCACTGAACTATATCGTAGTACAAATCCTTCCATTCCGGATTATTTTTTTGAATGAGCTCAATCTTCCACTGCCGTTTCCATTCTTTTAATCTTTTTTCTCTAGCAGCAGCTAAAGTAATGTCATTAAAGATTTCATAATATACCAGTGCAGATACATTGTATTTATCAGTAAATCCGGAAACAAATTTATTTTTATGCTCCCAAATTCGCCTGATTAAGTCAGAGGTTAATCCGATATATAATGTTCCATTGTATTTGCTTGCAAGAATATATACATAGCTTTCTTTCATACGGGACCAGCCTTAAATCCATTTAAGTTGATGCGAAAGTTGGTTGGAAAAATTTAGCCTCGAATAGTCCCATGGCTAATGCAGGAGGGATTCAGCTCCATAGCATTAACCACGATACATTAAACGGTCAGCGTTTTATACTGAATACCCTTTTTCTTTAGCCTAAAAGAACCCATAAGCCCCGAACCTGACTCCAAAGCAATTAAATTATTTGCGATAGCTTGACTAGAAAAATTAGGGTTTGTTTTCATCGCTATTATTGCGCTGTTATTGAGTAAATGAAAAATATCATAGGCATAGCCCGCTTCGGTGACCGGCTGGCTAAAATACTCCTGCTTAAACTGCGCGACAAACTCGGGCTTCATTGCGGTACTTAATACTGCCCCTCGTTTGTGATGGGGGCTATGTGCATGAAAATTATTTTTTCCATCCGCCAGTTTCACCTCACAACCCAAGCAAAAATGAATCAAATCGTTTTTTTGTGCTAACGGGGCAACCAAAGCACCGGTCTCTGCTCCTTCAGTAATTAATACATTGATGTGATGAGCATCAATAAATTTCTGCAGGGTATTTAATGCTTGTGTGTTATTTGAAAGTTTATCCAAAGTATAAAATTCATAATGAATCTCAGAGGATTGTAACTGATCGCGAGCAATCTCCATGGCTCCAAGCATATTACGACCAATATAGGCTGATTGAGTTGTAAACGGAGCATAAATACCAATCTTAATTATTTTTTCTGTTTGAGCTGCATTTACTTCATTTACTTGGAGTATGAGCACTACTAAAACAGTCAAAATCGCATAAAATCTTGTTAAGAATTTAGTCATTTTTGGTTTTTAAGTTGAGGATGGTATTAATCATTTTGCTATGAATAAAATCCAAATACAATGCCCCCTATTTTTTCCTGATTGGGCATTCGCTTTTTTTATGCGATAATTAGCAATTAATTACTAGCGTAATGACATGATGAACCTTGCTAAGCCCCTTTTATGCTTTGTTTGCTTTTTAATTTTTACCCCAGCTCAAGCGGACATTCAATCTCAGTTTGATCAAATTAAAAAAGATCCCAACGCGCTCTATGAATTTCTAAAAGAAATGCCCAAGGGAGGCGAACTCCATTATCATTTAGCCGGAGGCCCTTATCCTGAAACCATGCTTGAATTAGCAACAACTAAAGATCATTGCCTAAATACTCAAACCTTAACGCTGGAACCTATTAGCGCACCATGTAAAGGCATCAATATCAAGGAATTGACTCAGCACCCGGAACTTTATGAAAAGACTATTAAAAGCTGGTCCATGAAAGATTTTATTCCCGGGATAGAATCAGGCCATGATCATTTTTTTAATAGCTTCCCCAAATTTATTTCGCTCATTGGAGAATACAGCCCTGAATTAGTTGCTGACGTCATGCAAAGAGCAGCTAATCAACAAGAAGAATATTTGGAATTAATGATTCTTCCAGATAATGGTCATTCAATAAGCTTTGGCTCCCTGCTTAAAGATACCTCTTCTTTTGCGCAAAAAAGGCAAATTTTATTAGCTAATGCAGACTTTCAAAAAAATATTGCCACTAGTGTGAATGCCTCTGAACAAATATTAACCCAGGCTCGCCAAAAATTAGGCTGTGAATCCAAGCTGCAACCCAAAGGTTGTAATGTCACTATTAAATTCTTGGCCTATTCATTACGTGAACAGCCGCTAGATAATGTATTTGCCCAAACCTTAAATAATTTTGAAGCAGTAGCAAGGTCACAAAGCCAAAATGGTAACCTGGTTGGGGTAAATTTGGTTCAACCTGAAGATGGCATTATTTCATTGCGCGATTACCGAAAACAAATGCAAATATATCAATATTTGCACCAAGTCTATCCTCAGGTGAATATTGCCTTGCATGCGGGAGAATTAGCTCCTGGTTTAGTCACCCCCGAAGAACTTACCTACCATGTTCATGATGCCTTATTTACCGGCCAGGCTCAAAGAATTGGCCATGGCGTAGATATTGCCTATGAAGATAAAGCGAAAGATAGTTTAGAGCACATGGTAAAACACCAAAAGGCTGTGGAAATAAACTTAATCAGTAACCAAAAAATATTAAATATTTCTGGCCCTCAAAGCCCGCTTAATTATTATTTAGCCCATCATGTACCAGTCGTTTTATCCACTGATGATGAAGGTATATTGCGCACGAATTTAACGGCTCAATACGTGGAGGCAGTATTAGCACATGGTTTGGATTATCCCACCCTAAAACAAATTAGCAGAAATGCATTAACTTATGCTTTTGTATCGGGGAAAAGCATTTGGGCAAATGCTGATAAGGCACAATTTGTAAGTGATTGCCAGAACTTACATAGTGAAAGCTGTCGACTATTTATTAAAAATAGTGAAAAAGCGCAATTACAATGGCGCTTGGAACAAAAACTAAAGGATTTTGAGAGCAAGTATTAAACCGTTAGTTGAGTTGCAGTAAAGCAAAGGAAGAACATTATCAGTGATTCTTTTAACTCAAAAAAAAACCCTCTGGTTTGACCACAGGATCCAGCAATCTTGCTTAGATCCATTGAGTCCAGTGGTCAAACTGAGGGGATTCGGTAGTAAGATACTACACATATTGAACGTCGATGATTTCGTAATCAACCATTCCACCGGGGGTTTGAACTGTTACGGTATCATCTAATTCTTTACCAATTAAAGCTCGTCCAATAGGGGAACTATAGGAAATCTTATGCAATTTAATATCTGCTTCATCTTCCCCCACAATTTGATAAGTAATTTGCGCCTCAGTGGCCACATGACATACTGTCACGGTAGCGCCAAAAACAACCTTACCATTATTGACTAATTTGCTGATATCGATAATTTGCGCATTGGATAATTTGGCCTCTAATTCCTGAATACGCCCTTCGTTAAAGCTTTGTTGCTCACGAGCAGCATGATATTCCGCATTTTCTTTCAAGTCACCATGTGCCCTTGCTGTAGCAATAGCCTCTACAATACGCGGTCTATCAATAAATTTTAAGCGATTTAACTCTTCTTTTAGTGCTTCTGCACCTTGTACTGTCATGGGATGTTTACTCATAGTTACCTCTACACATAATTCCCTGGTAATTAATACTAATGTAAATCTTGTAATCGAGTTACAGTTTCTCTATCTTCATATTTCATTGCCAAACAAGCTGCCTCAGCACCTGATAAAGTCGTAGTATAACTAACCTTGTGCTGCAATGCATTGCGCCGAATGGCAAAAGAGTCTGCAATAGCTCGCTTACCCTCAGTGGTATTGACGATAAAGTCAATTTCATTATTTTTAATAAAATCTAAAACATGAGGCCGTCCCTCAGCTACTTTAAATACTCTACGGCAATCAACACCTGCTGCTTGCAATGCCAAGGCCGTACCGCGGGTAGCAATAATCTCAAAACCAAGCTCGATCAAACGCTTTGCAATCTCGCCGACCCGTGTTTTGTCTGCATCACGCACTGAAACAAAAGCACGTCGTCGTTTAGGTATATTAGAACCTGCTCCCAATTGTGCCTTAGCATATGCTTGTCCAAAACGTCTGGCAATACCCATTACCTCACCAGTGGATTTCATCTCTGGCCCTAAAATGCAATCAACCCCAGAAAATTTGATAAAAGGAAATACCGGTAATTTAATGGAATAAAAAGCTGGCATATGATGGTTTTGATTAAGTCCCTGCTCTCTCAAACTAATACCTAATTTACAGCGTGCGGCAATTTTTGCTAACGGTAAACCAGTGGCTTTGGATACAAAAGGTACTGTCCGTGAAGCACGTGGGTTAACTTCCAATACATAAATATCATCTGCCTGGATCGCAAATTGCGCATTAATCAAACCTACTACCCCAAGTTTTAATGCCATTTGGCGCATTTGCTCCATGAGATCTTGTTGTACAACCACACTTAAGCTAAAGGGGGGCAAGGTACAAGCTGAATCGCCGGAATGAATTCCTGCTTGTTCAATATGCTCCATCACTGCCCCAATTAGAACTTCTTTTCCATCGCAGACAGCATCAATATCAACCTCAATCGCATCATTGAGAAACCTATCCAATAAAACAGGTGAATCGTTTGAAACCGCTACTGCATGAGAAAGATAATGGCGCAAATCTTCTTCTTGATAAACCACTTCCATTGCTCTTCCCCCTAAGACATAAGAGGGTCTGACCACCAGCGGATAACCAATTTTATTAGCTAAGACTATTGCTTCCTCTTCACTACGCACGGTCCCATTTTCTGGCTGATGCAAGCGTAATTCATGCACTAATTTTTGGAAACGATCGCGGTCTTCAGCCATATCAATAGCATCCGGAGAAGTACCAATAATTTTAACCCCATTGGCTTCTAATACGCGTGCTAATTTTAGTGGAGTTTGCCCACCATAATGAACAATAACCCCATCTGGCTTTTCAACGTCAACAATAGCTAAAACGTCCTCTAGGGTAACCGGTTCAAAGTATAAGCGATCAGCGGTATCAAAGTCCGTTGAAACTGTTTCCGGGTTACAATTTACCATAATAGTTTGACAGCCGGCTTCCCTTAGGGCCAGCGCTGCATGGACGCAACAATAATCAAATTCAATTCCTTGCCCGATGCGATTAGGTCCGCCACCCAAAATCATAATTTTTTTCTTATTATCTTCAGGGCGTGCCTCACAACTGCTTTGATAACAAGAATACATATAAGCTGTAGTGCTAGGAAATTCTCCTGCACAAGAATCAATGCGCTTGTAAACTGGCAAAACACCTAATTCTTTACGCCGATTACGCACAGCTTCTTCTGTACAGTCTAATAGCTTCGCCAGATAGGCATCAGCAAATCCGCGCCGTTTGAATGAGTGCAAAGTCTTTTTATCCAATGCTTGCAATGACTTGCCCTTAAGCGAACGTTCTAAAACAACTAATTCTTCAATTTGTGCGAGGAACCATGGATCTACCCGACTTTCTAAATGAATTTCCTCTAAAGAAAGATCATGACGAAAAGCATCGGCAATATACCATAATCTATCAGGAGTGGGTTCCCGTAAATGCCCTCGTAATTGCGCCAAGTCCCCTTGAGTAAATAAAGGCACCAACCCGCTACGCCCAGTTTCCAAGCCTCGAATTGCTTTCTGCAGTGACTCCTGAAAATTAGAGCCTATTGCCATGACTTCGCCTACGGACTTCATTTGCGTGGTTAGGGTATCCGAGGTTTGAGGAAATTTATCAAAATTAAAGCGTGGTACTTTAGTCACTACATAATCGATGCTGGGTTCGAAAGATGCAGGAGTTTGCCCCCCTGTTATTTCATTTTTAAGTTCATCCAATGTATAGCCCACCGCGAGCTTGGCAGCAACTTTGGCGATTGGAAAACCCGTGGCCTTGGAAGCCAAAGCAGAACTACGCGAGACACGTGGGTTCATTTCTACCACTAACATACGGCCATCTTCAGGATTTACGGCAAACTGTACATTAGAACCCCCAGTATCGACACCTACGGCTCTAAGTACTTTAATAGCTGCATCACGCATGCGCTGATACTCTTTATCCGTCAAAGTC
>CAZTYT010000005.1:0-24836 GCA_964618245.1 uncultured Legionella sp.
ACGTGAAAACGCCGCTAATCTATCGAGTGATTATTATACCGTGATGGCCGAAGGCCCAATAATGAGTTTTACAAAAGAACGGTCATCATGAAATAAATTACCTGTTGGTGGCGCAACATAACGCATCGGCTCAAATTTGCCCGTAGCGTCGTTAAAATAGACATTCTTGAGTTGTACGAAGCTATTATCATCGTTTGCACTAACATCAGGCTTTATGTCGGTATCAGCATAGTAGTATGCTTCGAGTTTCTTAACGCGATTAGCTAATGCAAGGCTCATCGTTTGTCTCCAGATTTTGCCTCTAATGCTTCAATGCGTTTTAAGAGTTCAAGGGTTAATGCGCCGACCTTCTTATTGACAATATTTGCAAACTGCTCGCCTTCTGTTGGGCTAATCTCACCTGCTGCGGCCTTCTGCAAGAGCAAGTCATACTGCTCAATAGCACCCAAGCCTTTTGGTAAATCAAAACGTGCGGTCTCTCTCCAGCCTGCTTTAGTCTTTAGCCAAAAGAATTGACAAGCGGTGTCTCCAGCCAACCCTTTCTGTGCAACACTCAGCCCCATTTTTGCATTGACAAGCGTGAGTCCATTCTCTAATTCATGTTTGAAGAAGTCAGCCAGGGTTTGCTTGGCAATTGGTTTTCTGGTTGCCGGATTGATAATAAATTTACGGATTAAATCTTGTGAGGTACCACTTGCCACCAATATAGAAACCAGTTGCCGTTGCTCATCCGTTGGCTCAAATGGCACAGTGTTGCGCGGCATCTTTTATATGTCCTATTTATTTACGCTTCTTTTGAGGCTTTGGCAGCGGCTTTTTTTCCACGTGTTTGATGAGCGCTTTCAGCAACGTGTTGGTGTTGATGGGTTTCGACTGCATCACTTTCTTTGCTTTCATGTGTTTTCTCACTCGATGTAATTGCTTGACCCAACGCGTTTTTAGCTTCGGCTTCTGTACAGCCTGTTTCTTTCATGATTTTTTTAATAGCATCGGTTTCATTGATAGTCGCAGCTTGATCGATTGCCGCACTTTTAAGGATTTTGCCAAGGCCATCGCATTTGGGGCATTCTTCTTTAACATAACCGATGCCGTTTACTTTTCCGGTACCACAACAATATCTGCAAATCATCACTTTTTTCCTTTTTTGGTTTTGAGAGAGGGATATTTTTTATAGACTTTAGCCTTGATAGCGGAAGGATTATCGGCATTATGCGCGAGCTTTAAGGCTGACTTAGCGCGTTCAATGGTATTAATCGGATAGGTTTTATCTGGCCCGGCAAATTCTTTAACGCCTTTGTACTTATAAGCGTTTGATTTACCTGGCTGTTTGCGGATTTGCGCCAACTTTTTTGCGGCTGGTTTTTGAGCCATCTTTAAACAGTGTCATATTTGTGATGACATCAGTCTAGCAATGGTTTGAAAAAGCAACTATGCCTACAAAAACAGATTAAAGGCGTGTGATCTTTTTGCCGAGAATGAATCTTGCTTGATAAATGGCAATCTTATCGGCTAAGGTGAGGGAATGATCGGGGTCTTTTTCTTTGGGGAAGCGCTTGAGATAGTCTTTGTGCTCGGCATCGCTTAATTCAATTTGCTTATCATGTCCTACTAAAACAAGCGATAAGTCTAATCCAAAAACCTTACTTATTTTTTGTGCAATGTCTAAAGGAATGTCTCGGTAGCCGTATTCATAAGCCTGAATGGTCTTATAACTGCATTCGATCATCAGGCCGAGTTCGGATTGAGTAATACCCGCTTTAAAGCGTAGATATTTAAGATAATTAACTGTGGCTATGGCGTGTCCTTGATTTGCTTAATCTCAATCTCTATACCAATCCCTTAACTCAAACTCTACCCGTGCTTTAACCTTTTTCTTATCAATACGCACAAAGTGCTTGCCAAATGGACTGAGTAGCTCTTCCTTATTTTTTAGCGGTCGGGCCATACAATTACCCACGAGTATTTGGTTCTCATCTTCTTCAAGAATAAAACCGACCACTCCATAGTGATAATCTTGGCCTTCGGCGGTTTCGTTCCATGTAATAAATTCAATGTAATAAGTGTGCATCATTCCCCCTTAAAACGGCACATCTTCATCATTCATTTCAGGCACTTCATTTCTGGCTTGCCTAGGGCGTTCTTGCTGCGGTGTTTTAGGTGCCACCTCTTTGATATGATCCGCAATGATCTCAAGCTGGGTTTGACCGTTGTATTTTTTCGCACCGAGCCTGCCGCTTATCTCGTAATTTTTGCCTTTAACAACGTCCAGCCCTAAATTGACGCCGTTTTTGTCATCAAAACAAAGAATGTCAAACCAAACTGTAACAATATCGTACTTATCTTCGCGAGCATCGCTAATAGGATTGAGCTTTTTTTTATAAAAGTCTTTGGCAATGCTAAAGACAGCGAGCTTATCGGATACGCGCTTACCATCTTTGCCTGCACGGCCTTCAATGGCGATATTATTGATTTGTGACATTGGGTGGCTCCTCTTGATTTTCTTTTATCCGTTTAGCTTGAATCTTTAATCCTTCAATATATTGCTCTACCATTAGGGCAGCCGTACCTAAACCTTGTGACTTTGCAAAATACTCGCCTGATTCTCGCCTTAAGCGCTCTAATAAATCACTCAATAACTCAATAGAGGACTTAGGCGTTAATAAAGAATTAACACGTGCATTACATTCATTGTGTCGCATTTTTTCAAAAGGCGGGACTGCGTCTCTTTCAGCTTCAATTTCCATTATTTATTCTCCTGTAGTTATTTCCTTGTTTTCAATAAATTTTAATAAATCTTTAAGCTGTCCCCATAAGGCGGCAACTGTATTATCAGCCGTAGCATTGAGTACAAAACCAAGCACCCTAAAATCACCTTCTATTCTTGCTTTTACCTCTTCAATTGTTCGCATTGGGTGGCTCCTTTAGAAATTTTTCTTCTGCTTGCCATGCATCAGAAAGTAAGGCCATATTAAACCAGCGCTGGTAATAAGGGTCATCCTCACCCAGAATAGCCCAGCATTTATGAATATATTGCTCAATTATGAGCGCAGGATAGCCAAAATACGGCTCTTTTATTTGAATGGTAATCCTTATGGGCTGAGCAAAAATAGGCAGCATTAACCAAACCTCCTTGCCATTTTTTTTCAACTTAATGGCTTCGTATATGTCCATCATTTCTCTCCTGTTTTAGTAAAACTCTTGCGCCAAGGGCTGTTCTTGCCCTTCTTCTCTAACTTCGCCTTGGCCTTTAAATACTCATAATAGGCCTCATCATCAACACACACATGATTTACATGCGCTTCAAAAGTTGATTCGGGGAATAGCTTTGCTGCATTGGTAGCATGAAAGCGCCCAAGAATACGCTCGCCCTTTTCTACTTCCTTAATGATGGATATCGGAATGGTTGATTCCTTGGCTAGCCTTCTTTGGCTATAGCCATTCATGATGCGCAGATACTTCAGGGCGTTAATTTTGTGCATGTTCAATATCCCAAATAGCAGAATTGTTAAGGCTACTGATTAGCCAGTAGTTATTAGTCGGCGCACCCAAAAAAACCGCATTTTTAACAATATTGACCTCTATTTTTAAAGACAAATTATCGAGATGTCTTTTAAAAACGCGACGACAACGCCCAATACCAAATTCATCTTTACGCTTATTACGCTTACGAATTTTCATTCTTCACCTCTGAATTACTAGGCTTCTCAATCAGTTTTTTTATGGGCATTTCTAGTCGTTTGAGTTCGCCGAGCAGATATAAAGCATCTTTCGCACTCATCTCAATAAATCTTTCTTGTATTTCAAAGCCGTAAAAATAAGACGGCAATCGAATTAAAATACATTTCTGATTCGGTAGCGCATCAATCTGCATGAATTTTGGTTCAATAGCCTGCGATAGCTCCATTAATTTAGGCATCTTTCTTCACCTCTCTAGCCTCAAATTCACCGCATACCTCGTCAAAAAGAACCAGAGGAAACAATTTATTTAAGGTGCCGCCAGAAACCGCCATCGTAGGAGGATAACGAGAACACAAGCCATCGTGAGGAATGTAATAAGCCTCATATTTCACTTCGGCAAAAAACCTACAATCCTTACATGCTGGGGTGGTCATGCTTTTTTCCTGTTTAATGGTGTCACTTTTAAAACTTGACTACGAGGAATGCGCCTGGCTGCTGCAACTAAAACTTGACTACCCATTTGTCCAATGTCGCCAACCACAGCCAGCTCTTTATCGGTATCTTTTACGATAAAGCCTACAGTTTTAATAACTGGAAAAGGCTCATTTATAAAATCCAGATCGTGCCAACCTGGTGAATTTTGTGAAATGCAGTCAAGCCATTCAATAAGCACCATTTCGCTGTCCATGATATTTTTATTGGTTTTCATTGTTTTTTTCCCTTTTGCTGAAAAAATGGTAAGTATCCTGCAACCCTAAGTCTTTTATAGGCTTCTGATGGATGCATACCCATATTTTCCAAGATTTGCCGCTCTATATCGGCGCACAATTTATCTAATTCAGTCATGCTTTGCCTCATTAGCTTTAACCCAAGCATTAGCTTTATCAATAAGGGCTTGTTGCTCAATATCATGGCGCTCCATCATTTCTAAAAATTCTCTACTAATTTGTATAGCTTGCTCATTGGTCAAGCCTAAGCCGATCATTTGGGCGCCCTTAGAAATATTTTCTTTTGCTTCATGTACAAAGCGCATAACACTTGGATTATCAAACATGCTGCTCATTTGCTGCTATTTCCTTTTTACATGTTGAGCAGTACCATGCTTCAGGACTCCAGCGCGGTGTAAATTTGCTAGCAAAGGATTCTCCTAAGTCATAGCGAAGAAATAGCTTTTGTTCTTTAGAGTAATCATTAAAGGACTTATAAAATATCCCTACGCTCTTTAAAAGTTTTATGTCTTTATCGGTCATGCTTTGCCCCCATTGTATAAACGAGTATCTTTTCTTCCTGTGCATCCATGAATCCCTATAGCACCACAATTAGGGCAAGTATCGAGGCTAGATGGCTTGAAAGGCTCTTTAATTTGCACGGTCTTTACATAAACACCAGAAATAGCACGACGCATTGCATCTATCATGTCCGGCTGTCCCTCATTTAAATAAAGCTCCCACTCCCTCTGAAACTCCTCCAAACTCCTCACCACGCACACATAATAACCAAGCTCTGTTAGCTTTTGGTGCATTTCCTTCTGACTCTTCCTGAGCGATTCCCCTGGCTTTTTAACCTCGCACCAAAAACCAGCATGGGGAGGTATGGGGCGAGGCGCAAAAAGGTCAGGAACCCCTGCTAGCGTGCCCATAAGTTTGAGCTTGATTGCTTCTAAAGAAAAGGTTTTACCGGCTTTGTTTTTTAACTGGTGACGATAGCCACCCGACGGATAATGCAAAAATAGCTCATCCGGGTAGTTAACACGCATGTAATTAACAATCTCACCGTGTACCTTTTCTTCCTCGCCTTTGAGCAGATACTTGAATTTTCTGTAAAACTCACACCAGGCATTGACGATTAAAAACATGGCAGCAGAAAGTTTATTTTTAGATTCTTCAGGTTTCATCTTTCCCCCAAAACCACTCAGCCGTACTCCATATACCTTGCGAATAAAAGTCATACATTTGCTGAAATTCTTTCATATCATGCGGATAAACCCATAAATACTCATCATCTTCTTCCCAAGGAGCATAATATTTTCTGTTTGGCTTCCCTGTTAATTGGCAGCATAAACCACGAGGCGTGGGAGTATCGATATCCATTTTGCGCTTGTAGTCATAAGCAATGAGAATATCGTCAGGACAAAACTTGTGACGATAAAAGCGCCTTTTGAAATTATCGTATTTGCCAAAGTTCTTGTTTAAAATAGGGTGCTGATAATATTCTTGACGACGCTCTTGAAATGAAACACCTTCATCGAAAACTTTATACGGCAAAATAGATTCCATCACTTCAGGATGATTTGCTTTTAACCATTCTAAAATCTCGGTACGCAGGGATTCTTCAGTGGTCATAATTTCCCTTTTTTCTTTTTGCACTTTAGACATTTACAATTTTCGTGATGCTCTCTTTTGGGGTTCCCCGAAAAGGGGTTAGTAGAAATCTCCTCGGCATTCTTAAATCCAACCTCCATTAAACGCTGAATATCAATAATCTGTGGTTTGTAAAGTTCCCAAATCATGCGATACAAAGGCTCTTTTGATCTACCGTAATCCGTAGAAGAATAGCAAATCAAATGTGTATCGTTATGATCATAAACCCAGCCGACAGCTTTAATCGGGCGCGGCGTCTTCAGCCATTTGTCCATATCTTCGTTATCGTTCCAGTCACTACCATTTGATGCACAATCCTGCCACGTCACCAGCACCAAATCACCCTTTTTCAGATTGTCAAAGTTGATCATCTCTCACTCCTCACTTCCAACTATATACCCCAGCATAAAACCAATAATTAGCGCTATCAGCAGCATGTTAATTTCCGGTGATCTTGTTCAATGCCTGATAGGCAAGATAGGCGTCGGGGTGATCATAGCCATATTTGGCAATAACATAGTCGTTAAAACAAAGCATGCTACAGATAACAAGCGCAATGAAAACAGCGAAAAAAACGACTACCAGAATGCAACCAAATTCTTCCAATACTCCAATCAAACAACAAACAAAGATAGCAAGTATAAAAAATATTACATCGCCCCATATAAGGCTTTTATAAAAAATTATATCGTGCAACGCCTGTAACTTCGCAGCTCCCATCGCATAAGGCGTCATCGTCTTGGCGAGATCAACACCCATGCTCGCCAGTTGATTGACAACCTGAGTTATTTGGCTAATGTCTGTCATGTTAATTTCCCGCTATCCGACTAACAGCTTGATAAGCAATATATGCCGCCGGATGAGAAATACCGTAAAAATCATAAAAAATTGAGAAAATTGAGCCTAGCATTAGGATGATTATGACAACTGCTAGACATCTAGCACCAAAAGCAAAAGGCACTTCCTCGATAGCATCTTCCAAAGTGCTTCTTTGATTCCACTCTTTTTCAGAGGCACGTTGCTTAACTTTGTCTAGCCAGCTCGCCAAGCAAAAAAGTCCGATGATACAGGCTATTCCAAAAATATCCCAAAGACATCCTTGAATAGCATTAAGCCGGGCTGATTGTAAAACTAGCGGTATCGCTTTGCTATTAATTTGATCGGCTAATTGAGTGATTTGATTGATGTCTATCATGATTTCCTCTTTATCGCGTTTTTAATCCATAGGCAGGCACCTTCTACAAGGACAATAATTGTTATGCTCAAAAGCATTGCCCCTATCAAAACTATCCATCCCCATATTGGCAATAGCACTAATATCCACGTACAACTAATCACATCAAAAATCTTTAATAGCGAAAGAACAACCGCTAGCCCACACCAAAAAGATGCAAACACCACAAAATCACTTTTCACCTTATTCCTCCCATGTGTTTAAATTTTGCCTCAATCTTATCAAACCTTTTTTGCAAGTAAGTTATTTGATTGATGTCTGTCATGATTTTTTCCTTTTAGCAATTTCAATAATCACAGTAACCGCCATAAACAACAGAAAAGATATAAATGACGGCAATAAACGACCAAGCGTTGCTACAAACAGGATTAGGGCAACTGTGGTTAAAATCGTTGCTATTACATAAAGAAACACCCTCATTAGGCCACCACCCATTCACCGGGAGTTAACATGGATGTATTAACCGCGCTTGCAGGTAAGCAATAAATATTATCGCCACCAGAAGATGTGGTAAAACATACCGTATTGGTGTTTTGTGACCAATATGCCTCGAGCTTTGTCCCCATAACATTTTGACTCCAAACGCTATAGCGGCTTGTACACCCAACCAATAAAACCATTAAAGTTACTACTACTATTAACTTTTTCATGCTGCTCTCCCTGTGTTTTGTAAACGACTAACAAATTCTGCCGCCATGGGATTACGCAAGCGTTTCATCTCATCCCAGTCACCTTGGCGCAGTGCTTCTGCATAGGCTGCATCATAAACCGATGGCATCGCCTCTACTTCTTCCCGGCGCTTGGCGTTTTTATCTTTGGCAAGCGCATTTCGCCTTTCGCGGATAATATTGCGAATGTCAGCAGGTTTTGGGCAGTGTGATGACTCCTTGGCATGCTCAATAAACCCCTCCTTGATTTCAGACAGGCTAAAATTCTCAAGGGCTTTGTTGAAGAATTCATAGACCAATGGAGTGGCGGCACGACCAAAAGCGCTATATACCTGCATGACAAGCAGGTTAATCTCCTGTTCCTTCGTCTTCGGTGCTTCTGTCTTCAAGTAAGGGTTCATAGTTTTCTGCCTCTTTCATTGCCTGATAATTTGCTAGGTTCTTACGGTTCTGCTCTTCAATTTGCTGCTGAAAGGTCTTGGGCCCATCCCTTGCCGGGTAATACTTCGCCCAGTTGGCAATGACACACCGCCTAAACTGTGCGCCTGTCAGGGGCTTACCCTTGGGGCGGTCATAGTTCTGGTAGTAAATCAGGTTGTGATGGATGTGCGCTTCTGAAAAGCCCTTCGCTTTCAAATACTCAATGTCTTTCGCTGAAGGTTCAAAAGGCTCTTTTTGTATAACTACGTTAGTAGTTATATTTTTAATACTCTCTGTAGTATTCTCTGAGATAGTTTTGACGTTTGGTGAAAACTGGTTTTGACGTTTCGTTAAAACTGGAGAGCGCTTCTTTTGACTATTATTTGATTTTTTATCACCTAAAACATCGTTGCAAGCCTTGATATCATCCAGTTTCGACGTTTTGTCGAAACTAGTTTCGACGTTTTGTTCAAACTGTTGATAATACTGCTTTGCAAGGGTGATAAATTGAGAAAAATTGAATTTAAAATAGAGCGTGGCAGGTATGCCTTTGAGTTTGGTTTCGACAAGGTTTAAATCAATAAGCTGTTTTTTAATGCGGTCTTGTTCACGGCGCGTCAGGCGAGTTTCTTCTTCCCATTCTTCAGCGCTTTTGTATAGCCAGCCATAACTAATTTTTTTTGACCAGTAAAACAATTGGGACAAAAAAAGGGCGCTCTTGATATCGCCCGTGATATCAAAGAACACCCGGTGAAAAGCAATGGGTTTTTCCAGAACGTGTGCTAATAGCTCCAAATCAGTCATATCTTGCATTTTACTTAGCCTTCATCCTTGAGGGCCTATTAACACAGCGGCGAAAAAGCGTCCTCAAATACGCTGCTTTTTCTTTTCCGTACATGTCTTCTAACGAGCATTCATGATTGATGCTTTCCACGTCAATAATCACCGCATATTCGATAGACATCTTGACGCGACCTTTGCGAATAGAAGACAACGCGGCTTCGGTAATGCCACAAAGTTCGGCTAATCGTTTTAGTTCCCCGTAGTGATACGAGCAATAATCATCAAAAGTCATTTGGGCAATATAATTAACATTTGTTAATAAATTATGCCACACTAAACACACAAATGTAAATAAGATTATGCACACTTGTTTATTGTATTTGGCTGAACAAGTGTTTATCATAGCGGTACAACAATAAACATTTGAAAACTTTCATAATGGAAGAAGCGGAAAATAGAATAAATAATTTACGAAGATTAGCAGAAAAAAGGGGTAGAAATGCCTTAGCAGAGCTAACGGGAATAAGTTATATAGCGCATATGATATCGCCGAACCCAACGCGGCCCATCACTGAAAAGAATGCGCGCCGAATAGAAGAAGCCTTAAATTTGCCTAACCGTTGGCTCGATGAAAGTCATCCCGTAAATGAAAAAATTCCGGGCTATGCCGACTATTCAGTTACCGAAATGATTCCTATTACGGAAGAACACTTTACTCTAATTCCAATTATTGATATTGCATTATCAGAAAAAAATGGTAAGATTATTCACTCTACAAACCAAGAAGATAAAATATACATCCCTATGAAACTAATGCATGAGAAAGGAGCTGTCAGGGATGAATGCTTTGAATTGGAAATGATGGACGACTATATGATGCCGACCTTTAAAAGAGGTGAGTATTTGATGATAGATCAAAGTAAAAATCATATAGAAAACAATAAGGTTTATGCAATTTGGTTAAATGGCAAGATTTCTATTCGCCGAATAGCGATGGTGAATGAAGAAGTAAAAATCATGGTTGATAACATGTATTACAAAACAGAATGGCCCGACCAGATTATAATACCTGAGAGTCTTTGTATTATCGGTCAGGCCCTTTTGAGAACCGGGAGCATTTGATTATTGGTAATAGTCAATTTCTACTTGAGGAACGCCATTATTGTCAAAACCTTTTATCCAGACCCCATTCATATTAACTTCCGGGGGTGCAAAATTGACAGTTGAAGGGGTTCCAGTAAAACAATAGTTAAGTGCGCCCGAATAGCCATATTCCGTATAAAATATTAAATCAAGCTGATAGTCGGGACAACTTCCCTTATTTGGATTTGTGTCAGTATCTTGAAAATAAATATAGTTGGCGTCCGTTTTGGTTAACGGGCATGTATTGGGAAATTGACATGATTGCTCATTATTACCCTCTGTATACATGACGGGGCCACTTGCCGTAATGATATAACTTTCTGCGGTATTATTTAAAAGCGCACCCTTTATCCAAACCCCTCCCTCGGACGCATAAGACAAGGCGACGCTACTAATTAAACCTATAAATACCAAATTTTTCATGATTTTACTCCTCGTTTAGTTTATTTTCTATTTCTTCTAGTCTATCTATAATTAAATCCAGTTTAGTATGAAAATCCGAAAGGATACTTCGCGCCGCTTCCTGTACTAAAACAAAAATAATAATGGCCATGATTCCCACAAAGTGAGCTTTTACAAATCCCCATAACCATATAAGGGCCATTATCAAAAAACCGATTAATGTTTCCATGTTCCTGCTTTTAAAGTTTATAAGCTACATTAAAAAACACAAATTAAACACATGATTAAATTTTTCATTTAAATACTCTAATCTTTATCTTGAACTTATCCTCTCAGACTTTCAAGTGAGCGTCAATTGACATTTGTTCACAAAATTTATAAACAAATGTTGACTGCAAGTTTTACATTTGTTAATATACCCATACAACAACAAGCAAACCTACATGAAACGAAGCAAAAAGGAGCATATAAGGATTCACGGGAGGGATGAGGCACTAAAACAATGGAAAGTTTGCAGTTAGTGCCTGCTAGGGATAGCGCAGGGATAGATATTGCCCATGGCTGGGCTGCCACGGATGGCAAATTTGATTCTTGGGGGTGCTCCCCTTGAATTAACTGAAAAGGGTAATTTCAACATCAACTAAGGGGAAGTAACATGATACAGCAATTTATTGCGCGTATGCAAGCAAAAGCAAAAGAAACAGGTGAGATTGACGGTCTCATGACAGAAGCCGCTATTAAGGCTTATTTACAAGGGCTAGATGCTTTACACAAGAAAGTTAGAGCTAATGGCTATATATACAATGAAGATTTGTTTGAACAAGCACTTATCAATGTAAATGCAAGCGATGCTACTAAGGCTTGTCTTGGATGCTATCAAGAACCATTCAAATTTGCTTTCTTTGCCGATACGGTCAAGGACTTAGATGTGATTGCAGCAGCCTATGGCATTAGAGAGAAGGTGACAGCATGAAAAAGTCTAAAAAAGTGTCTGATGCCAGTATCTTTGACCTGACAAATGTTGCGGATTTGCCGGAGGATGTTAGACCTAAAAAGAGAGGGAGGCCCGCCACGAACAATCTCTTAATATTGAGTTTATTCAATATTAAGCCAGAACTTTCTGGTTTAGAGATTAGAGTGGCTTTATGGCGCAGATATCATAAAAAACTGTTTCCTTCCACTATTTGCCTATGCCTAAAAAGCCTTATTCACGAGAATGTTATTAAAAAAGTAAGCACTTCTCGATATCGGTTACTCTCTAAAGGAGATCAATCATGACAATCGAACAATTCCTGGACAATCTCTTGTTGCATCATCAGTTGCCACCCAGCACCCGTAAACGCATTGTGCGCTTTATGAATAATCCTAGCGAGCAAAATGCTGAATTGCTGGTACATGAAGAACAGACAGAACAGTATGCAGGGGAATGGTCAAATGGGCCGAACATTGATTGTTATGCTGATAAGCATGGGTGGTGAATTATGGACGAAGACGAAATTATATGGAGAGATAAAAGCGGCAAAAGCTATCGCATGCAAGATATAGAAAACTCTCATTTGCTTAATATTATTAAATATTTAGCCAAAAAGGTAGATGAGTGTTTTGATGTATGGGCTACCGTCCCCGAGGAAATCGAAAGACTGATGTGGGGAGAAGCTCAAAATTTAGAAGATTATTTAGAAATTTTTAAAAAAGAAGCCAAGAAAAGAAAATTAATTGGGAAGCGATCATGACAACAGCAACGCCTAAAATCTACGAAAAGATGTGCGCGATTATGGCTGATCTTGCCAGTAAGGGCATTGGTAAAGACCGAACCAATACCTCAGGTGCCTCTTTTAAATATCGTGGCATAGATGACGTTTACAACGCTATTGCGGGCATTATGGCAAATCATAGAGTGGTTTGCTTTCCTGAAGTGCTCAACCGTACCCAGGTAGAGCGCCAAAGTAAAAATAATAGCGCCCTCTTCTACACCAACATGCAGATTAAATTTACCTTTTGTTGTGCGGAGGATGGTTCAAGCCATTCATGCGTCATGTGGGGTGAAGCCATGGATAGCGGGGACAAAAGCACGAATAAGGCGATGAGTGTTGCACATAAGTATGCTTTTTTGCAGGTGTTCTGTATTCCAACTGAAGGCGACAATGACCCGGATGCACATAGCCATGAGGTGGTATCGCAACATCAAACCCTGCTCAATCAAATCAAAGAAGGCTTGCCTAACATCAGCATTGAGAGGCTACCTTCTGCTATGCGCCCATACGCTACAGAAATTGCACAGACCGGGCTTTATCAAGGTAAGCGCCCCACCATCGAAGTGCTTACCAAAATCACGCAGGCAATTAATATGGCGGCTTATGCAGAGCATTCGCTTGAACTAACCGGAGTAAATTCATGATTAATGTTACTTATGAAAAGATGCGGGGAAAGCCAGAGCTTACGCGCATTGTGATGAAGGTTAATAACAAAATATTTAGGGTAAGCACTACGCTCACCGACATTAAATCAATCGACGATATCAAGCTACATTTTAAATCGTGGTTTGATGACGCTGAAGAGGCCATTAATAAATGCTAAGGGGGATCATGGGAAATTACATTGATATTAAACAGGCGGCCACCTATCTTGGCTTTGCAGAACAAACGCTTTATCACTGGAATTCTACAGGCAAGTTAAAAGCCTTTAAAGTCGGGCGTGCATGCCGCTACACCATTAAGCAATTGGATGATTTTATGAATAGAGAAAATGATAAATATCGGACGGTGGAGTAAACCATGAAAATACCCTGTCCAAAAGGCCACCTTGTGCCTGAATCCTACCAGATTATTTTGTGCGCCTGTCCAGAATGTGCGCCCGACGAAGTCAGGTACACTTATCATTCTCCGATCACAGGTGAGCATATTGATTGGCCGCCCGAGCTGAGGGATGCCGAGATCGAGAAAGCGCGTCAGGAAGGTATTAAAGAAGGCACACAGTTGACTATTAATAAATTCAGGAATTTAACAGGCATGACAGAAGCAGAGCTTGAGGCTTTTCATGAATAGGAGAATATGATGCTACCGAATTTTAGGGCTTGGCATAAGGCCAACAAAGAAATGGAGCCTGTCTTGTTGATTTGTTTTGTCAATCGTTATGTTGACGTGCTGCCGGAAAGGAACTTAGAGGGTGGCAATCAAGAATCATGGTCATTTGATGACGTTGAAATCATGATGGGGACGGGGTGGCAAGATAAAAATGGCAGCGAGATATTTGATGGGGATATTTTAAAATATCCTCACGGCCAAACAGTTATGGTTTATGAACGTACGCGCCTAACTGAAAATGCCGGCCATGGTCAAAATATGGAAGTTTTATATATTGGTTTTCAAATCAATGATTATTATGGTCCTATAGAAGAAATAGAAATCATCGGGAATATCCACGAGCACCCTCACCTATTGGAGAAAGCACAATGACCATTGAAATAGAAGACCTGCCATTGAGCGAGATGAGTGATGAGGAGTTGATTAATGAATACACTATCGTAGCATTGGCCGTACATGGATGCGACATGAAATTTCACGATAAGTATAGTCAAGAATCAAAACTATTAAGACAAGAACTACTGCGCCGCCTGGCAAATAAGAAGGAGCCGAAGGAATGAATCTAAAAGAGTTGAACAATAAAGACTTGCTAAGAAGATATGCCGAGGCTTACAAAAACAGTCATACACCTGATATGCGAGTCGAAATAGGCGCAGTAATGCCTAATCCGCGAGAGTATGAATTGTGGAAACAGGCAGAACAAGAGCTTTTGAGCAGGATGAGGGAGCCGAAGGAGTGAAAATAAGCAAAGCATTTTTTGTTGTTGCAGCAATTTTACTTGTGGTGGCTTTTGTATTTGCCATGATAGCCTGTTTTTCTCCTACAACAAAAGACTTTACAGACGCCGCAGTTATATGTGTTGGTTCCGGTATGGCATTCCTGGTAACCGCCCTCATAACATTTATAGAGGACATATGATCAAACTACTAAAGCGCCTGCACTGGCTGCATGATTGGGGTGAATGGCACATACCAAAAGGAGGCTTGCGGACCGTTAGGTTTAGGAATTGTAAACAGTGTAATGAGTTTCAAATTGAGCGTTATTCTATTTATCCCGCTGGATGGACAACTACAGCATATGGCTGCTTGGCAATATTGACATATAAACGCAAACACCAAAACCGCAATCTTAAATTTTTTGGAGAAAAATAGATGAGCGACATTAATGAAACAATATGTGAAGCATATGATAGAGGCCAGCAATGACTAAGCAAGAATTAGATGCAGCGCTTCCGGAGGATAGAATTCATCAAATAGTGGTAGGGCTGGTTTTCGGCGAAAACAACATACCTGCTATTCAAAAAATTTATGTAGGAAGAAACTTTAACAACGAATGGGAATTTTATCCTGATTTATCTTCTATGCACAAAGGTAGTGGTGTATTGTTAGATTTAAATGGTAAAAAATTAATAAAGATTATTTGAATGGAGGCTTGAGGTATGACTAAGCAAGAGTTTGAGGCGCTAGGTATCACGAAGTATGATCTGGTGGCTATTTACTTCAAAGATACTGAGGATTATGAAGATGTTTGTTCGGTAGGTTTCATTTCTTATTTTAACCTTGAGCAACCTTGGCGTGGTGCTATTTTATGTTATACGAATTCGCTTGTGCAATTTAAAAATAAAAAGTGTGAATCAGCGCTACAATGGGAATTTTGTGTTGATAATATTGAAAGAGTCCAAGTAATCACTCGTAACTTCTGGAGCGAAGAATGATTTTATATTGCACAAGTCGGGAGCATAAACTCATTTGGGTATGCGAGGATCTTAATTGTGATCAAAATGATTGCATGGACTATCACGATGGCCCATTTATGCCGTTTTGTTTAAGTTGCAAACGACAATGGAATGATCTATATCTTGAAGGAGTGCCTCATGCCTCCTCAAAATAAACCAACGCGCACTGAAGGGATGATCGTTTGCTATAAATCATGGAGAGAAGAATGAATTTAGGCTTGAAGGTTTTAAATTATAAAAATAGGTGTTTGGGTTGTGGAGAAAAAAATCTTCAAAAATTGGGACTCTGGTGCGGCGCAAATGCTTGTGATGATTGTTACGAACGATTCATTTTAGCGCCACCCCCTTATAGAAGAACTTTTAAACATAAATTATGGCAATTTTTATTAAGATTGTGCAATTACAGAGAACACTTAGCAAAGGATTTTACTTTATCATGAGCAAACCACCGCGCACAGATAAGCATAAAACTGCTCATTTCTGCCCCAATTGGCACATATTGGATGCGAAAGAAAAAGAAAGTGAAGTAGTTTGTGGAGTAGATACGCTTTTTAGATATTGCAATCATTATGATTGTCAACGTGTTTATTGTGATGATGATTGTGTTTATGCTTGTATAGGGTGTGTACAAATCATGCAGGAAATAACTAAAAAATTTCCCTCTATTGAGCGCAACATCTGCTTGGGTTATTGCAATAGTTACATAATTAAGGAGGTAAGCTATGTTGAAAAAGCCGCGCACAGTTGAAGAGATCAGGGCTAAAATAGCAAAAATGAGAGATACTTGGTTATGGAAAGCACAAAAATATGATGAAATTTATGGTGACTGTGCTCAAGAACTTTATTACTTATTAACTTTCATCGACGGCAAGGAGGATGGCAAGCGTGAATAATCAATTTTATAATTGTCCTGTTTGCGATAAAAAATCAGCCTATTTTTATTTGCATTGTCACAACTGTCTGGCAGATATGGGGCAAGATGATGATGCCAAAGCGAAAATGCTTGGCGTCCTTAAAAATAATATCATGATTGGCGAAATTAAATGGGCCAATGATGGATATGGGGCTTATCAAGTCGAGATCACAGCTATAAGACGAGATGGAGTTAGGTTAAGAGGCGGTAAAAATTACGAAGATTGGATTATTTATGAAGGCAATGATCCTGAGTCCAATGAAAACTTTAATAAATTTTTTACAAATGAAGAACTTTATGATAATAAAAAAGCGGCTGAAAATATTAAGGAGCGGCAAAGTGAGTGAAGAGAGTGTTTTTTACTGTGAAAAGCATGGAACACATCCTTTTGTTATGACTATGGTGGCTGAAATTACAGGTGATAAGGAACGACACTTTTGCACAAAATGCTTGTATGCGATTTTGAAAACTAAAAACATCGAAGCAGAGAGAATTCAATGACTGATGAATTATGCCCCAATAATCACCCTATTGAATGGGTTAATAATGGATATGGCAACATCCCTTATTGGCCTGTTCCTTATTGTGAGCAATGCAACAAATCTTTTCTACCATTTGAACTCAAAGGATGGACGATATGAATGAAACGAAGCTATACTGCCAGAATGGGCATGAGGTAGCACCATATGACAATAAAAATGCGTTGTTTAGTGAGCGCTTTGGCTATAAAACAGCAGATGTTAAAAAAGTATGGTGCAATGAATGTATTAATCCAGCACTAAAGATACCAGGTAGGCAATACTTTGCTATGGACTGCACAGGCACGCCTCCAAGCAAATCTAAACCAGCTTGTGAAGCATGCCAAAAAAGAGAAGATAGCATCAATAAGTTTCGAGCATTGATTTGCACTGGCAAGTTTAATATTGAAAAAGGAGTGTGTGCTTATTGCGACAAGGCCTGTGATAATAACAAATCAGCACATGATGAATGCGAGCAAGATGCGATCGATGACATGCTTGCAACAAGGAAAGAAACAGACTGTTTAAGGTGCGAGCCGCCAACCACTTCCAAAACGGAAACAGTCGATGAAAGCTCGGCGGTTGGTTACAAAATGAAACCAACTGAGTATTGCGAGTGTGCTAATAATAGAGTTTATTTTAATTACGCACCCACTCAATGTGCAATATGTGCCAAACCATTTAAGCCCCAAGAAGCCAAGCCGCAACACAACTGCCTGGATAAGGTGATTGATGCGGTGAGAATGACAATACCATATTCTCATACGACAAAAGACCAGATAGACAAACAAATTATAGAAGCATTTAAATGTTTTTTAGACAAACTCAAGGAGCTTAGGGATGAGTGACAATTACACTAAATCAGCTTTATCAGCTTTAATCGATCGCATTGATGTAATGGCGTGGTATCGCGCTACCGACCCTCTAAAATTGCTATGCCGTCCAGTATTTAACTTTAAAAACTGCCCTCATATCGACAAGGATAACTACAAACCAGGTGATACCATAGACTTGAACGCTATGACAGCTAAATGTAAAGAATGTGATATTAAGGACGCAGGCCATGAGTGATAAACCAAACCATAATCATGATCCACAAGAAAATATTTATGCATGTGAAGAATGTAGAAAATATTATGAAGCTAAACAATGGGAGTATCTTAAGCCAGCAAGTGAGGAGTCGATAGCACAATATAATGCTATTTATGCTCAAATGATGGCCGCTGCAAACTGTCAATGCACCTCCCCTATGCCTAATGATTATTGCACTTGTGCTAAATGCTGGCTGCCAGTTAAAGGATGTATCCCCAAACCATTACCTGAGCCTAAGCCCAAGGAAACACTATGGACTAAGCTAAAAAAGATGCTACAATAACCCCCGCACTCTTCGTTAGAGATTGGGCGAGAGCACATCCCTTGTGTGCTTTTGCCCTTTTTATTTCCGCTATGGGAATTCCCAGGGCGTTCTTATTTTGATTTTCTCAGCTAAACGAAAATAACGTTTTCTTTAATTAGCGTTTTCGCAAGTAAAAATCTTTTAGTTAATTAAGATTTTATGTTATCCTGTAAAAGTAGGTTAGACTCTACAAGCTGAACCCAAGCACCTCCAGTACTTGGGTTTCAAGTTGTCTTGCTCTCTAGAGAAGGGCAAGACAACCCCAAATGCGTTATTTCAAACGGCGTGATTTAACATTTCAAAAAATGCCCTTGCATACGTTGATAATACTAGCTTTCTCAAAAAACAACAATTAACAATCTCATAAATAAGATTTAACAAGTTTGTATATATGCCCCCTCGACATGTATACAAAAAGCCAGTTTTCTATACATATTCGATATATGGTATGTCGACATAAGGTCGACATACTACTAATAGTATACTACCCCTAAATTGATGATTTAAGGATATTTCCTTAAATTAGCGTTTTCGCAAGTAAAAGATTTTTAGTTAATCATGAATTAACAACAAACACGTTTGTTGATCAAAAAAGCTTAAAAATGATAAACAATGCCAGCATACCGAACTTAAATTGATGATTTAAGGATATTCCCTCGAATTCGGGGGAATTAAACAGATCGAATTCGATAGGTTTAAAACGGTGGAATTACAGCTAATTAGAATGTTATAATCCTTCCCGCATGTTCCATAGTTTAATAGTAGAACGCGTCTGATCTACGAGATTTGGGTGCAACTCCCAATGGTTCGTGCTACAATCCCGTTGCTACGAGTACCTCAGATGGTTAGAGGGGCGCTGATGGTTAATAACTATCGGTCAAGTCGTTGGTTCGAGTCCAACCTCGTAGCATTTAATGATGCCTGTGGCGGAATAGAAGACGCTTAATGCTCGATAGAACCCCTTCAGTGGTTCGAATCCACCAGTATTGTAAACAACGAAGGAGTTGACAATACGAGAGCGTGGCCTGGCAAAGTGTTGGGGACATTACAGGGTGCAAATCCCTGTCAGGCATCGCCAAATTGTAAGTTTTATGTTAAGATCGTTTATGTTAAGTAAAGTAAATGTTTAGGTGATATAAAGGTATTTACTCCTTCACCTCTATATTTTAGGCCATAGACCCTGTCCGGTTTTATGGCCTTTTTATTCTCACGCATCGCCAGTTTAAGGAAGGGTGGCAGAGTGGTTGAATGCAGCGGTCTTGAAAACCGAAGAGTGTAAAAGCTCCGTGGGTTCGAATCCTACCCCTTCCGCCAATTTAAGGGCTAAAAATGAAAACATTGGTTATCCAAATATATAACAATGGTGATGCTTCCTTTACTTTTTTGCCAGAACAGAATACCTCCTGGGCAATGAAATCTCCCATTGAACCACCAAAAGGCAAAGAGTTTTTTATAGACCCCATCCTAATTGATATAGACGACAATGAAGAGCATCCCGAAGAAATTGCAAAGCAAATAGTAATAGACACATTAACTAGGCTTGTTTCAACATCGCCTCCTGAGCCTTCTCAAGCGCCTCCCGTAGCGAATCCATAGACAGCCTAGCATATACCCCCGTCACATTCGATACCTTATGCCCTAATATCGCCGCTATGACAAAGTAACTGGCTCCTGTGATGGCAAGCCATGAAGCAAGTGTACGGCGCAAATCATGAATGCGTAGCTCATTGGTAACGGTATTGATCACGCTTCCGCGCTTGTCTACTTCCTGTTTATCCTGCAAGCCTGCATTCTCAAGAATGGTGCGCCATGGCTTTTTAGGTTCGACCAAATGACCGCTTGTGCTATCGGCAGGGAATACATATTCATTGACCCGATATTGTTTCAATTCGTCTAAAACGGCAATGATGTGCTTAGTTAAAGGTATCTTATGCGGTCGCCCTCCCTTGGTTTCTGGAATACGCCATTCCAGCATCTTGAAGTTAATATCAGACCATTTCATAGAACGCACATTATCGCATCTTGCCCCTGTTAAAAGGGCCATGATAAAAAAGCCGCGCATGATTGGCTGCGGATGGCAATTGACCGCCTCCAAAAAGCGCGGCAACTCGTCTTCCTGCAAAAACCGCTCGCGTGATACTTCCTTGTTCTTTTTAATGCCCTTGCACGGGTTAAGGTCCAACAAGCCCCAATCAATAGCCCTATTGAAAATTGACGACAAAATGGCTAAACATAAGTTAGCGGTCCGGGGATGTTCCTTGCTGATACTGGTAAATAAATTGGCAATGTCACGCTTTGTAATGTCATGTAGAAACTTACGGTTGAATGCAGCCTTACTATAATAAGCCTTATATAAGCGCTCGTCTGTCCTCCAGGACTTTTTATTGACCTTGGCCCATTTATCCATATAGAGTGCAAAGAGGTCTTTAAATTCAATATCTTGCCGATGGGCTGCTACCTCTTGCATGGGGTTAATCTTTTTGGCAGCCTTATTATTATAGTCTTGTACCTGCTGGCGTGCTTCATCTACTGATAAATCCGGCCAGTCGCCTATCTTGATACGCACCATGCGGTTACGATACCAACGAAAATAATAAAAAGCCTTATGCCCCGAATAAGACACTCGCAGAGTTAAGCCCTTAAGTTGGCTATCCTCATATTCGATGCGCCCTTTTTCTGGTAAGCTGATATCCTTAATGAATGTCTTTGTTAAATTTACCCTTTTCATCGGGGTAAGTATGGGGTAGGTTTAGAGATAAAACAAGAGGCAACATTAGGCAAATAAAAAATGATCAATATGGCTTACAACCCTTATTTTACCTAAGAATATGCAAATGGAAGCAAAGGCGCACAAGTCAAACCATCGAACTGTTAATCACTGGGTCGTTGGTTCGAGTCCAACTCAGGGAGCCAGTAAAATCAAAGTTTTCGTCAAATCGCTCTAAAAAATTAAACGCTTCGGGGTAGGTCAGGGGTAGGTTTAGGATAATTAGGGGGTGGGTTTATCTTAATCCACCCACCCATTTTTAATTAGGATTTTTCGTGAAGAAAAATTAGCTTTTCAATTTGAGCGCGAATGTCTTGAATGCCTGCAAGAATATCCACAAGTTGTTGACTTTGTGCGCTGTACTCACCTTTTAAAATTACAATATCATTTGTATTTTGGTTAACTTGTGCTTTTAAGTCTGACATCTGCTGGGTTGTCGTGATTTGATAATCATGGTCGCCCGTACTAATACTACCAAGCCTCCATGAAAAGCCGATGATGCCCGCAAGCGCCCCAATGCATGAGGAAATGATGATAGGTAACAATACGGGCAGCCACCAGCGTTGCATGATTAGGCCCCTTCTTGCGGAGCAGGTGCCATTTCTTGTTGACTGCTAATAAGTTTGTTAACTGCATTTAATACTTGCAAACCCCCTGCTTTTAAAGCAGCGTCTAATACTAGAGTCAATGCTTGTGCAGTCAATTCATCTAAAACGATATGCTTCATTATGTATTTTCTCCTTGATTATTTTTCATCGGGTGCGGCGGGCAATGTATTTAAAATATTAGTTGTCATGGATATTATTGTATTAACCCAGTCGATCTCTTCTGCACTCGCTGTTTCATTAAATCCGGGAAGTGCCATTAATAGGGGTGCTTGTTCCAAAACAACATTGAGCGCACTTACTATACTACCCACATTTGATTTAAAATTATTGTAACCAATATAAAGGTCACTTGCTTCTTGATCGTTTGCTATAGACATAATTTTCTCCTTAATTGTTTTAAGCATTTGCAATAGTAGTAACGGTTCCACTACTGCCTTTATATTTGAGCGCACCTGATTCAGTATACAAAACACCGCCGCCTGTTGGCGTGCCACTTGGGGCTGCCGAGCAGTTAGCAATACCAATCACGCCCGTACCACTGCCAAATTGTGATGTGGTTCTAAAGCCAACATTTTGCGAACTATCAATATACATGACCGTTGTACCACCACTTTGCAAAGCTAAAGCGCCTATGCCATTGACGTTAAGCGCGTAAGCGCTGCCGTTATAAAGCGCTGAAATGCTGCTAATCTGCGGCACCGAACCACCGCTTAAAATATCGAATTCTAGTGTTGCAACGTTAGATATTGAGCCAGAGCCGTTCAAACCTGCTGAAATGCGGGCAATGCTTGAGACCCCCGTTCCGCCCGTGTAAATATCCAGCAATCGCGCAGGCGCAGAGGTGCCAATGCCGACATTCCCGCCCGCTAAAATACGCATGCGCTCTGAAATACCGCCCGCGCTTACTGTGCCGAAATACAAATCACCCGAGCCGACAGTGCCGCTTGCATTCGTTACTTGCGCCCCCATGTATCCCACAGCAAGACCGTTGCCATTAATAAAAGAAACGCCCGCATAAGTATTAACAGTGGTCGAGCTATTTTTAATACCAATTTGTGCAGCATTGAAAAATTGAGAGGTATTGCTACTTAACGCTATGAAATTTGCGGACGCTGCACCCGCGTCTGCCGTCCTCACTACATCAAAGACTGAGTTACTGGTGACGCTTGTTGTTCCCACGGCTACTTGACCTGCGCTTGGCATCAAACTCAATATACTTGCATTATCAATGCCTTGACGCGCCGCTTGAAGAACATAGGCCGCACCAGAGCTATTTGCGTTAGGATACATCAACAATTGCGGTGATCCTGAAACGCCCCCATTAATACCAAGTGTCATTGAACGGCCAGTTGCGCCACCGCCGAAACCCGCAAGTAAACTTACGCCAGACAGTGATGCAGACGAGAGAGTTAAAATATTATTGGCATCGGCTGAGGCACCTAATCCCAAAGTGCCGAATTGCACTGCCGAGCTTGTTGCAATACTTTGCGGCAATGATAGTGTAACAGCTCCCGTGGGCGCCGACGCAACCACTTGATTAGCTGTTCCAGTGATGCTCGAGACATAATTGCCCGAGGCATTTGCTGTAGACAAAAGAGTACCACTGGTCGGAAGCGTCACGGACGTAATGCCTGTCACTGTAAATGTGGTGGCAAAAGAGCCGGAAAAAGTTAGATTGCCACCTACTTGAATAGTACGGCCTGCATTATTGACGCCCGTACCCCCGTAAGTCGAATTAATAACTCCGCCTTGCCAACCCCCGGTGACGATGGTTCCAAGCGTTGTTATGGAAGTCTGACCCGTATAGGCACTATCGATAGATATCAGCACGTCTGCTGAAACACCATCGCCATTCGTGACGCTAATTTTATTTGTCGCGCCGTTGATTACCCGATTTGTAAATGTGTTGTTGGCTGTACGGGTAACAAATCCAATTCCTGAAAGAGCAGATAGACCAGTCAAATTGCCATTTGACGTCTGTTTGTTTGCCAAGTCAGCGACCAAATTAGTAACTTGTGATTCCGTGATGGTGATGTTGTTCGTGACCGTCGACGGCAAACTTGAAGACCATTGGGGAAAGCCTGAAAAATCGCTGATTAAAACATTATTTCCTGAAGCCGTAATACCCGTTAGAGTTGTACTATTGGATGCATACAGCAATTGCCCAGAAGGTAAAGTCGTGATTCCGGTACCTCCATTGGCAACGGGTAGCGTGCCGCTCACATGGGTTGTCAGGCCGACTTTCCCCCACGCAGGCGCAACACCGACGCCGCCCGACAGCAAAGCATTCCCTGTTATTACATCTGGGAGTTTTCCTAATGTGCCGCCATTGACTGCATACAGCAAATCGCCGCCAGCATAACTGGTAAGTCCTGTGCCGCCATAAGCGACGCCAATCGTTGAGCCATTCCAGGTTCCTGCAGTGAGCGTGCCAACTCCCGTGATGCCAGTATAAGAACCGCTCAAGCGTGCACTTGGGATTGTCCCGGTCAATTGAGTTGCAGCAAGGCTAATACTGCTTTGCATGTCTACCCATTTAATGGCATAGTCATCATTGGGGCCAAAAGGGTCACGGCCTAAATATAAAAGGTCAGTGCCATCCATACTGCTTGCAGGATTTGCAGCATAGATTTGCTCAATGTTCATCGCACCGCCTGACCCAAAATTCATTAAAAAGCGTTCAATATTGCTCATGCGACGGTTAAGGTTTGCTCCCTCTTCCGGCACAATAAATTTTGGTTTTGGCATGCGCCTAAACATTCTTTTAAGCCACTTAATCATATCAACTCAATAATTTAAATGTTTTACCACTTAGCAATATAAAATTGCTGCCGTTTAACAATTCAAAGTTTTCCGGGATGAATGGGGCTTGGGTGGTGTCATAAGTATTTATACTAAAGACAGAATCATTAGCAAAATTAAAATTAGGCCCTAAATTCGCTCCAAATCCAAATTTATTATTCGACATAATATAAGGTCACCCCTACTTGTGCGCCGTTTGTATTGGGTGTAATGCATGAAATTACATCCCCACCATTTACCACCCATGCAGCCGGATTCATTTCAGACGTTGAAGCTGCAAAAGAAGAACTAGCAGGCCCCGCAGCAGTGTCATTACATGAAACCCA